>NZ_JASJXO010000052.1:0-29393 GCF_035018625.1 Subtercola sp. RTI3
GCCATGCAGAACGGCGTCCCGGTTTTGATCCCACCGAAAAGCATCGACTGGGAACAAACCCCACGACCCTGCTCCCAGATCAGATCACGAAGACGCGGACCTTTGCCCACCGCACCGTTACCGCCATGGGTAAGACAACCACGACCCGGCTGGGTCACGTGATGGCAGTATTTCGATAGACAATGGCATTGCTGCCATCACGCGTGCGCGCGTGCTGGAGCACGATTGATCCGTGAGACCGCACCGGCCCCGTGCTGCGCACTGAATCCGCGCAGTTCGGTAGGTGCAGTGCACAGCCTGCAACCGCAGGTCAATCGTCGCTTTACGCGACAGATGGGGTGAATATCGTGGTGTTTTTGATTGCTCTCGGCATAGTCGGACTGATCGGTGTGGCTGCCACCGTGCATGCCCTGCGAACCGACGGCTACCGTGCCATTCGAGCCCGTGACACCGCCGGCGACCGGGCCCGCGCGGCCGGCGCTGCTGAGCGCACTCGCGCCCTCGTCGCGCTCGAGGCGGTGGCCGCGTTCGGCCCTGGGCCGGTAGCTCAATCCGAGCAACGGATCGATGCTGATGTGCCAGCCCTGCTTGTAACGTTTGACAGACGCACCACCTCGACACGAAAGTAGACCCTCACGTGACCCGACGCTTCGTTGATCTCAGCCACACCATCACCGAGGGCCTGGTGACCTACCCGGGCCTGCCCGCACCGACGTTCGAGCCGCACCTCACGCGCGAGAACTCCAAAGCGGTGTATGCCGAGGGCACCGAGTTTCGCATGGACATCATTCGCATGATCGGCAACACCGGAACCTACCTCGACAGCCCGTTCCACCGTTACTCCGACGGAGGCGACCTGTCGACGCTGGCCCTCGAGACACTCGTCGACATTCCGGCCGTGGTGTTCCAGTTTCCGGGTCTCGAGGCAACCGAAGTCGACGGCCCGGCCCCCGAAGACCAGGCCGAGCCGGGCTTCGATGGGCGTGGCATCACGGCTGACGCTTTCGGCACCGATGACCTGCGCGGCACCGCCGTTCTGCTCAGCACCGGCTGGGATGCCCTCTTCGGCACCCCCGCCTACGCTGAGCACTCGCCGTATCTCAGCGAAGACGGCGCCCGCGAACTCATCGAGCGTGGAGTTGTGCTGGTGGGAATCGACTCGCTCAACATCGACGACACCGAGGCGACGGGTGAACACAAGGGTGAGCGACCGGCGCACACGCTGCTGCTCGACGCGGGCATCCACGTGGTCGAACACCTCACCAACCTGACAAGCCTCCCCTTTCGCGGAGCCCGGTTCACGGCGGTGCCCCCGAAGGTCGTGGGGTTCGGCACGTTCCCGGTGCGAGCCTTCGCGACAGTCGACGCGGAGTAAGACGCCGACGCGGGGCGAGGCGGGGCGAGGCATGAGCGGAGCAGACCGAGGCTCCGAGCGCGCCGGGGCGAGAAGCCCTAGCCTTGAGGGTGTGAGTTCAGAGCCGAGTACCCAGCAGCAGATCGAGCCGGGAGACTCGGGGGAGTCGGGTGACGCCGCCGCGGGCATCCTGAGCCGGCCGTATCGATGGGTGACCATCGGCATGCTCACGCTCATTCTGCTCTCGGCATTCGAGGCCCTGGCCGTCACCACCGTGATGCCCACGATCAGCGCCCAGTTCGATGGAGCGTCGCTGTACGCAATCGCCTTCTCTGGCCCGCTCGCCATTGGTGTGGTGGGCATGGTCGTCGCCGGTAACTGGGCCGACCGATCGGGCCCGAAGCGCGCCCTGTTCGTCTCGGTGGCGTGTTTCGTGGGCGGCCTCATCGTGGCCGGCTTCGCGGTGAACATGGAGCTGCTCGTGCTGGGCCGACTCGTGTCAGGCCTCGGCGGCGGCGGCCTCACTGTAGCGCTGTACGTGCTCGTGGCACGGGTCTACCCCGAGCGACTGCACGCCGGAGTGTTTGCCGGGTTCGCGGCCTCGTGGGTCGTTCCGTCGCTCGTCGGCCCGCTCGTCGCCGGTGTGGTTGCCGAAACCGTCGGCTGGCGTTGGGTCTTTCTCGGTGTGGTGGTGCTCGCCGTTCTCGCCATGGTCATGGTGGTGCCCGTCATGCGCCGTTTCGAGACCACCAGCACAGCCGTCGCCTGGAACCCTGCCCGCATTCTCTGGTCGGCGGTTGCGGCCGCCGCGGTGCTCGCTGCGAGTCTGTCGGGGCAATTCACTGGGCCGGCGGTATGGATGATCGCAGTGGGCTCCATCGCCGTCGCCACCGTTGCTCTGCGCCCCCTGCTCCCTGCGGGCGCACTGCGGGCGCGCCACGGTTTGCCCGGCATAATTCTGCTGCGCGGCATCGTCTCAGGATCGTTTGTGGCAGCCGAGACCTACCTGCCCTATTTTCTGACCAGCCAGCATGCCCTCTCGCCGGCGCTTGCCGGGTTGGCCCTGTCGTTCGCCGGGCTGGCGTGGGCCGCTGCCTCTGGGTTGCAGGGCAAGTACTCTGAGCGCATCAGCGACGTGGCGAGCATCCGGATCGGCGTCGTGCTCGTGACCGTGGCGATCGTGCTGGTTCTGACGGCATCGCTGCTCGACCTCAGCCCCGTGGTTTCCATCGGTGCGTGGCTGTTCGCGGGGGCGGGCATGGGCACCATGTACCCGCGTATGTCGATGGCGACCCTGCGACTCTCGACCCCTCTGAACCAGGGCTTCAACTCATCGGCGTTGACCATAGCCGATTCGATCGGTGCCGCCGCAGCCCTCGCGCTGACTGCAGCCGTGTTCTCGTCGTTCGCCGGGCCGAGCGCATGGGCGTTCACCGGCTGCTTCGCCCTCGCCGCGGTGCTCGGAGTTGTGGCACTGGTATTGAGCGGCCGCGCGCGCTCGTAGTGGTGCGGCGAGCGTTCTGCACAGGTGTGCGACACGCCCGGATCGTTAAATGTCAGAGGCAAAAGTTATCCTCAGACCGACATGCCGAAGTTATCCACAACTGCCGCTTATTGCCCCCTCAAAGTGCGTGATTTCGCGGAATTACCTGTGGATGGTGAGTGTTGAATAAGTGTGGAAACTCTTCGAAACCTGTGGAAAATTACACGCGTGTAACTACTTCATCTAGGGGTCTGGTCTGAAGATGACAACTAGATGTAGTGTTGTACTCCTGTCACCAGAGACCACAAGAAAGGCGCTAAAAATGGCAATCACGGTCTACACAAAGCCCTCCTGCGTTCAGTGCACCGCCACCTACCGCGCCCTCGAGAACAAGGGTCTCGAGTTCGAGATCTTCGATGTTTCGGTCGATGAGAAGGCACTGGCAGCTGTCAAGGAACTGGGTTACCTCCAGGCTCCCGTCGTCATCACCGACGACGACCACTGGTCGGGCTTTCGCCCCGACAAGATCGCCGAGCTCGCCGCACGTTCCATCGCGTAACTTCTTCTTCACGCATGCCTGATCTGGTCTACTTCTCGAGCGTCTCAGGCAACACGCACAGGTTCATTGAGCGGCTGGGGAAGCCCGCTCATCGAATTCCCATCTATGCCAAAGACGAGGCTCTCAGGGTCGAAGAACCCTACGTTCTCGTTCTGCCCACCTATGGCGGGGGCAACTCCGGGGGAGCAGTCCCGAAGCAGGTCATCAGTTTTCTCAATGATGAGCACAACAGGTCGCTCATTCGGGGCGTCATAGCCGCAGGTAACACCAATTTCGGTGAAGCGTACGGCCTCGCGGGTGACATCGTTGCGCAGAAATGCAATGTCAACACTCTCTATCGATTTGAAGTATTCGGAACACCCGACGACCTCGAGGCCGTCACCCAAGGATTGGAAGAATTTTGGAAAGCACACTGATCGATGCACCGGCCGCTGTGTCGGCGCTCGACTACCACTCGCTGAACGCGATGCTGAACCTCTATGACGCCGACGGCCAGATTCAGTTCGACAAAGACAAAGAGGCTGCGAAGCAGTACTTCCTGCAGCACGTCAACCAGAACACGGTGTTCTTTCACAACCTGAAAGAGCGACTCGACTACCTGGTTGAGAAGGAGTACTACGAGCAGGCTGTGCTCGACCAGTACTCGTTCGAATTCATCCAGAAGCTCAACGACCTTGCGTACTCGAAGAAGTTCCGGTTCGAGACGTTCCTCGGTGCGTTCAAGTACTACACCTCGTACACGCTGAAGACGTTCGACGGAAAGCGTTACCTCGAGAGATTCGAAGACCGCGTGGTGATGACCGCCCTCGGCCTGGCCGACGGTGACGAAACGCTTGCCATCAACCTTGTCGAAGAGATCATCGGCGGCCGTTTTCAGCCGGCCACGCCTACCTTCCTGAACACCGGCAAGGCCCAGCGCGGCGAGCTCGTGTCGTGCTTCCTGCTGCGCATCGAAGACAACATGGAGTCGATCTCCCGCGCCATCAACTCGTCGTTGCAGCTCTCGAAGCGCGGCGGCGGTGTGGCGCTGCTGCTGTCGAACATCCGCGAGTCGGGTGCACCCATCAAGCAGATCGAGAACCAGTCGTCGGGCATCATCCCCGTCATGAAGCTGCTCGAAGACTCCTTCAGCTACGCCAACCAACTCGGTGCCCGCCAGGGCGCCGGTGCTGTGTACCTCTCGGCGCATCACCCCGACATCCTGCGTTTTCTCGACACCAAGCGTGAGAACGCCGACGAGAAGATTCGCATCAAGACGCTCTCGCTCGGTGTCGTCGTGCCCGACATCACGTTCGAGCTCGCCAAGAACGACGAAGACATGTACCTGTTCTCGCCGTACGACGTCGAGAAGGTCTACGGCGTACCGTTCGGCGATATCTCGGTCACCGAGAAGTACCGCGAGATGGTCGACGACCCGCGCATCCACAAGACCAAGATCAAGGCGCGCGAGTTCTTCCAGACCCTCGCCGAGATTCAGTTCGAGTCGGGCTACCCGTACATCATGTACGAAGACACCGTGAACAAGGCGAACCCCATCAAGGGCCGCATCAACATGTCGAACCTCTGCTCGGAGATCCTTCAGGTCAACACGCCGACGACCTACAACGAAGACCTCTCGTACGACAACATCGGCAAAGACATCTCGTGCAACCTGGGTTCGCTGAACATTGCGCTCACCATGGATTCACCCGACTTCGGCCTCACGGTTGAGACGGCCATCCGGGGCCTCACCTCGGTGTCGAACCAGAGCCACATCGCGTCAGTTCGTTCGATCGAGTCCGGCAATGACCGTTCGCACGCCATCGGCCTCGGCCAGATGAACCTGCACGGCTACCTCGCTCGTGAGCGCGTCTTCTATGGCAGCGAAGAAGGCGTCGACTTCACGAACATCTACTTCTACACGGTTCTCTTCCACGCCCTGCGTGCGTCGAACCGCATCGCCATCGAGCGCGGCGAGGTGTTCGACGGTTTCGCCGACTCCACCTACGCGTCGGGTGAATTCTTCGAGAAGTACACCTCGGCTGTCTGGGCGCCGTCGACCGTGAAGGTCGCTTCGCTGTTCGACAACGCGTCGATCACCATTCCGACGCAGGCCGACTGGGAAGAGCTGAAGGCGTCTGTTCAGGCGCACGGTATCTACAACCAGAACCTGCAGGCTGTTCCGCCCACCGGGTCGATCTCGTACATCAACAACTCGACGGCGTCGATTCACCCCATCGCCTCGAAGATCGAGATTCGCAAAGAGGGCAAGATCGGTCGCGTCTACTTCCCGGCGCCGTACCTCACGAACGACAACCTGGAGTACTACCAGGATGCCTATGAGATCGGCTACGAGAAGGTCATCGACACGTATGCAGCGGCAACGCAGCACGTCGACCAGGGCCTGTCGCTGACGCTGTTCTTCAAAGACACCGCCAGCACCCGCGACATCAACAAGGCCCAGATCTACGCGTGGCGTAAAGGCATCAAGACGATCTACTACATTCGCCTGCGCCAGATGGCGCTCGAGGGCACCGAGGTAGAGGGCTGCGTCAGCTGCGCCCTGTAATTCGCCTCTGAACATCCATTCGCAATTCGCGCGTAAGAAATTACCAGTGACAAGAAAAGAAGACATCCGTGGCTGAACAGCTTCGATTGGCTCGCAACGTGCAGGCCATCAACTGGAACAAGATCGAAGACGATAAAGACGTCGAGGTGTGGAACCGCCTCGTCAACAACTTCTGGTTGCCCGAGAAGGTGCCGCTCTCGAACGACGTTCAGTCGTGGAACACTCTTACGCCCGCCGAGCAGAAGCTCACCATGCGCGTGTTCACCGGCTTGACCCTGCTCGACACCATTCAGGGCACGGTCGGGGCGGTCAGCCTCATTCCCGACGCCATCACGCCTCACGAAGAAGCGGTGTACACGAACATCGCGTTCATGGAGTCGGTGCACGCGAAGTCGTACTCGTCGATCTTCTCGACGCTGTCGAACACCAAAGACATCGACGAGGCATTTCGCTGGTCGACCGAGAACCCGAACCTTCAGAAGAAGGCCGACATTGTTCTCGACGACTACCGCGGTAACGACCCGCTCAAACGTAAGGTCGCGTCGACCCTGCTCGAGTCGTTTCTGTTCTACTCGGGCTTCTACCTACCCATGTACTGGTCGTCGCGGGCCAAGCTCACGAACACGGCCGATCTCATCCGTCTCATCATTCGCGACGAAGCCGTGCACGGCTACTACATCGGCTACAAGTTTCAGCGCGGGCTCGAGCGCGTCGACCAGGCCACGCGCGACGAGATCAAGGACTACACCTTCTCGCTCGTCTACGACCTCTACGAGAACGAGACCCAGTACACGCAAGACCTCTACGACGAAGTCGGCCTGACCGAAGACGTCAAGAAGTTCTTGCACTACAACGCCAACAAAGCCCTGATGAACCTGGGGTATGAGCCGATGTTCCCGAAGACCGTCACCGACGTGAACCCGGCGATTCTGTCGGCCCTCTCGCCGAACGCCGACGAGAACCACGACTTCTTCTCGGGCTCGGGTTCGTCGTACGTCATCGGCAAGGCTGTCAACACCGAAGACGAAGACTGGGACTTCTGACCCGACAGACGGTGTCGACGGCGCGGGCGTGGCTCGCCGTCGCCCCCGCCGTCATCGTTCTCGGGTGGGGTGGCAACCAGTTCCTCCCACTTCTGCAGCTGTACCGCCAGCTCAACGGCTTCACCCAAGTGCAGGTCGACCTGCTTCTCGCGGTCTACGTTGTCGGCATCGTTCCGGGGTTCGCTCTCTCGGGTGCCTGGTCAGACCGGTTCGGGCGTAAACCTGTGCTGGTGGCCGGTGTGTTGCTCGGAATCGTCGGCAGCGTCATCCTCGCTTCCTCGAGTTCGAGCCTCGCCGGGCTCTGCGTCGGCCGATTCGTGAGCGGGCTCAGTGTGGCCGCAGGGATGGTCGTCGGCACCTCATGGATCAAAGAGCTGTCGGTACGGGGTGGTCGCTCGAGCGCGGGTGCCCGGCGGGCGTCGGCCGTGCTCACCATCGGTTTCGGTGGCGGAGCGGGTGTCGGCGGCGTTCTGGCGCAGTGGGCGCCGCTGCCCACCCTGCTGCCCTACGTCGTGCAGATCGCGGCGAGTGTGGTCGCGTTGGGAGCCCTGTCCGTGGCGACCGAGACGCGATTCTTCGAAGCGGGAGGCCCCGGGCACGGGGGTGTCAAGAGCCTGCTCGGCGAGCTTCGTATTCCGAAAGCGGTGCGTGGCCGGTTCATTGCGGTCATTCTGCCGCTCGCCCCCTGGGTGTTCGCTGCTCCTGCCCTCGCCTTTGCGGTGGGGCCGAGCCTCGTGAGCGCCGCGACCCCCGGGTTCAGCGTGGGTTTCGCCACGCTCGTCACCGTCATCACCCTCGGTTGCGGTTGGGCGACCCAGTTCTTCTCCGCACCGCTCATCCGTGCGCTGCGGGGTCGCGCCGGCCTGGTCGGGGTCTGCCTGACGGGCGTTGGGGCGCTGCTGCTCATCCCGGCAGCCGAGTCGCAGCAGGTGTGGGCGGTTCTCGTGGCCGCGCCGGTGTTCGGCGCCGGCTACGGTCTCTCGATGGTCTCGGGTCTCACGACCGTGCAGGAGATGGCGGCGCCCGACGAGCTCGCCGGTCTCACGGCGGTCTACTACTCGCTCACGTATGCGGGCTTTCTGCTGCCGGCCACTCTCGCGGCCCTCACCGTGTTGACGCCCATGTCGGTGCTGCTGCTCGTGACCGCTGCAGGGTGCGTGCTCTGTGCGCTGATCGCACTGCGGGGCATCCGGCGCCATCGCTGAGTTCTGGTTGGCTGGTCGCCTGGTGGCCGCGGGTACCGGGTGCGGCAGACTGGGGGCATGAGCCCGTCACTGAACGTCGTCGTCGCGCCCGATTCGTTCAAGGGCAGCGCGACTGCCGCTGAAGTGGCGCGGGCGATCGCCGGAGGGTGGAGCGAGGTGCGCCCCGGCGACACGGTTGTAGAGCGCCCGATGGCCGACGGTGGCGAGGGCACGATTGATGCGTTCGCGGCGGCAGAACCGCGGGCGGTAAGGGTGCCTGTCACGGTGACCGGCCCCGACGATCATCCGGTGACCGCCGAATGGCTCTGGATTCCCGGGCCCGAGGTCGACGCCGACGAGCCGGTCGACGAGATCGGCGCCGCGCTCACCCGCGGGCGGTCGGGTGGCACGGGGGTCGTCGAACTCGCGAACACCAGCGGCATCACACTGCTCGATGGGCTGCGGCCTCTGGATGCCCACACGATCGGTTTCGGCCAGGCCATCGCCGCGGCGCTCGACCACGGCGTCGAAAAGCTGTTGCTCGCCATCGGCGGCAGCTCGTCGACCGACGGCGGCGCCGGGGCGCTCACTGCACTCGGGGCACGGTTTCTCACCGCGGAAGGTGAGCCGGTGGCGCCAGGCGGCAGGGGCCTTGCCGATGTGGCGAGCGTCGACTTCACGCTGCTGCGCCGGCCGCCGGTGGGCGGCGCGATAGTGGTCCCCGATGTGACGAACGGGTTGCTCGGCAGCGCCGGTGCGGCAGCAGTGTTCGGCCCGCAGAAGGGCGCGAGCCCGGCCGAAGTCGGCGAACTGGATGCCGCACTCGCGTCATTCGCCAGCATTGTCGGCACGCTGCCGACCGACAGCCCCGCCGCGGCGGCCATCGTCGTCTCGAGTGGCATCGGCAGCGAGGCATCCGGCGACGAAGCCAGCCACAGGGGGCGCTCATTCGCGCAGATCGAGGGAGCGGGTGCGGCGGGAGGCACCGGTTTCGGCCTGCTGATCTGGGGTGCGAGCATCCGGCCCGGTGCCGCAGCGGTGGGCGAGGCGCTCGGGCTGGCTGCCGACATCGAAGCGGCAGACGTGGTCATCACGGGTGAGGGCACGTTCGATTTTCAGTCGGCGGCCGGCAAGGTTCCGTCGTATGTGTTGGGGCTGGCCCACCGGTTCGAGACGTTTCCGCTGCTGGTGGCGGGCAGCATCGGGGCGAGCCCCGACGAGTTCGCTGCGTCGGTGTCGCTGACCGAGCTGGCGGGCAGCACGGCTGCGGCGATCGAGAATCCGCTGCCGTTTCTGTGGGCCGCGGGGCGTGCGCTCGCGAATGGGTCGGCGCGCACGCCGCCGCAGTAGGGGCGCGCGGCGAGTTGTCGCCGTGCGAAACGGTGCGGAGCGCGCGACGACGTACGATGTGACCGTGAACACACGGCCGGATGATGCGGAGCAAGAGCAGGAGCAGGAGCAGGAGCAGCACCTGGCCGGGCCGCTGGCAGAGTCGTCGCCGGAGCCGCCCGCTCGGCAGCCCGTGCGGGTGAAGGCCCCAAGCATCCGTGATGTGGCGCGGCTGGCCGGAGTTTCGCACCAGACGGTTTCGAGGGTGCTGAACAATCATCCGAGCATCCGGAGCGAAACAAAGGCTCGCGTTCAGAAGGTCATGGACGACCTGCAGTACCGCCCCAACCGTGCCGCGCGGGTGCTTGCCACGAGCCGGTCGCGCATCATCGGGGTCATCACGGCCGCAAGCTCGCAGTACGGGCCGGCGTCGAGCCTGCAGGCCATCGAGCAGGCGGCGCGCGAGAAGGGGTATTTCGTCAACACGGTGAACGTCGACGGCTCTGATCGCGAATCGCTCGAGCGTGGGCTCAACCATCTGCTCGACCAGTCGGTTGAGGGGCTGATTGTCATCGCCCCCCAGGTGCTGGCCTTTCACATGTTCGCCGAGCTCAAGGTTTCGCTTCCGTTCGTGACGCTGCAGTCGACCGGCAGCAACGACGAGCAGGCCCTGTCAGTCGACCAGATCTCGGGCGCACGGCGTGCCACACGACACCTCATCGAGCAGGGGCACCGGATGATCGTGCACGTCGCCGGCCCACAGGACTGGTTCGAGGCCGAGGCACGGGCCCAGGGTTTTGCGCTCGAAATGGCCGCGGCGGGCCTCGTCGCACCTGCTCCCGTGCTCGGCGATTGGACCGCCCTGAGTGGTGCCGCGCTGGGCCGCACCCTCGCCCGCCAGAGGGCGGCGGTGCCGCCGGTCGAGCGCTTCACGGCGATCTTCTCGGCCAACGACCAGATGGCGCTGGGGCTCATCCACGGGTTGGCCATCGAGGGAGTGAGTGTTCCGGGCGATGTGAGCATCGTGGGGTTCGACGACATGCCCGAGGCGCGCTTCTTCTTGCCGCCGCTCACCACGATTCGGCAGGATTTCGCCGAGCTGGGCCGACGCAGCATCGCGCTGCTGCTGGGCGACCTCGACGAGGAGTCGCCGGAGGCCGGGGCGATCGTGCCCGACCTGATTGTGCGTGGGAGTACGGCGGCGCCGCGGGGGTGAACTGCCGGATCGTGCGACGCATATTTTGACCCCCTTCTGTTGACATCGCACAGTGCCCGAGGGGTATGCTGTGCTAGCCGATGTGACCGGTCACACCGCGCGCGTCTGCCGACGAAGGAGTCCACATGAGCACCACCAACCCGAGCCCTGCAGCCTCAGGCCCCACACCATCAGGCCCCGCCGAGACCTACGTCATCGGCGTCGACTACGGAACCCTCTCGGGCCGGGCCGTCGTCGTTCGCGTCTCTGACGGCGCCGAACTCGGCGAAGGCGTGCTCGACTACCCGCACGCCGTCATGGATGTCACGCTCGCCTCGAGCGGCGCCGCCCTTCCGCCCGACTGGGCGCTGCAGGTGCCGAGCGACTATGTCGACGTGCTGAAGTCGGCCGTTCCCGCCGCCATCGCCGCCGCCGGCATCGACCCGAAGCAGGTCGTCGGCATCGGCACCGACTTCACCGCCTGCACCATGGTTCCCACCCTCGCCGACGGCACACCCCTCAACGAGGTGCCCGGCTACGAAGACCGCCCGCACGCCTACGTGAAACTGTGGAAGCATCACGCAGCCCAGCCCCAGGCCGAGCGCATCAACACCCTCGCCGCCGAGCGCGCCGAGTCGTGGCTGCCGCGCTACGGTGGGCTCATTTCGAGCGAGTGGGAGTTCGCCAAGGGCCTTCAGTTGCTCGAAGAAGACCCCGAACTCTACGGCGTCATGGAGCACTGGGTCGAGGCCGCCGACTGGATCGTCTGGCAGCTCACCGGCCGCTACGTTCGGAACGCGTGTACCGCCGGCTACAAGGGTATTCTGCAAGACGGCGTGTACCCCAGCCGCGACTTTCTGAAGGCTCTGAACCCCGACTTCGAAGACTTCGCTGAGACCAAGGTCGAACACGAGATCGGCCAGCTGGGAGCATCCGCCGGCCGGTTGAGCGCCGAGGCCGCCGCCTGGACGGGCCTCACCGAGGGCATCGCGGTGGCCGTGGGCAACGTCGACGCCCACGTCACAGCCCCCGCCGCTCGCGCCGTTCAGCCCGGCCAGATGGTCGCCATCATGGGCACCAGCACCTGCCACGTGATGAACTCCGCCGAGCTCGTCGAGGTTCCCGGCATGTGCGGCGTGGTCGAGGGCGGAATCGTCGAAGGCCTCTACGGCTACGAAGCCGGCCAGTCGGGTGTCGGCGACATCTTCGCGTGGTTCGTTCGCACGCAGGTCGCCCCGCGCTACCACGACGAGGCCAAAGCCGCCGGCCTGAGCGTGCACCAGTACCTCACCAACCTCGCCGCCGACGCCCCCGTCGGCGCCCACGGGCTCATCGCCCTCGACTGGCACAGCGGCAACCGCTCGGTGCTCGTCGACCACGAACTCTCGGGCCTGGTGCTCGGCACCACGCTCACCACCCGCACCGAAGAGATCTACCGCGCACTGCTCGAATCGACCGCATTCGGTACGCGCAAGATCGTCGAGACCTTCGCCGCCGCCGGTGTTCCGGTCACCGAGTTCATCGCCGCGGGCGGGCTCATCAAGAACCCCTTCCTCATGCAGGTCTACAGCGACGTGCTCCGGATGCCCATCAGCACCATCGCGAGCGAGCAGGGCCCCGCCCTCGGTTCCGCCATCCACGCCGCCGTCGCCGCGAGCGCGTACGCGTCGGTTCGCGAGGCGGGCGATGCCATGGGCAAGCTCAACCGCAACTCGTTCGTTCCCAACGAGCAGGCCGCGGCCGGCTACGACCGGTTGTACGCCGAGTACTCGACGCTGCACGACTACTTCGGGCGCGGTGCGAACGACGTGATGCACCGCCTCGCGGCACTGCGGCGCGAAGGGTTCGCCGAGCGCACGGGCACTGACGGCAGCGCCGGGCGCGGCACCACCGAACCGCTCGACAGCCTCGAGCAGCACGCGCTGGAGAACACCAAATGACCTCGTTCGGCGCCGAGACAGACGCGGCAATCGACATTGTGCGCGGCGACGTGTCGCGGTTGCACTCCGAGCTCACGAAATACGGGCTCGTCATCTGGACGGGCGGCAACATCTCCGGTCGAGTGCCCGGAGCCGACCTCTTCGTCATCAAGCCGAGCGGCGTGGAGTACGACGACCTCACCCCCGATGCCATGATCCTCTGCGACCTCGACGGCACTGTCATCGACGGCACTCCGGGCAGCACGCGGTCTCCCTCGAGCGACACAGCGGCGCATGCCTACGTGTACCGCAACATGCCGGCCGTGGGCGGCGTTGTGCACACCCACTCCACGTATGCCACCGCCTGGGCGGCCCGCGGTGAGGCCATCCCGTGCGTGATCACGGCCATGGCCGACGAGTTCGGCGGCGAGATTCCCATCGGCCCGTTCGCCATCATCGGTGACGACTCCATCGGCGTCGGCGTGGTCGAGACCCTCACTGGTCATCGTTCGCGCGCCGTACTCATGCAGAACCACGGCGTCTTCACCATCGGCAAGAATGCGAAAGACGCCGTCAAGGCAGCCGTCATGGCCGAAGACGTCGCCCGAACCGTGCACCTCTCGCGCCAGCTCGGCGAGCCACTGCCCATTCCCCAGGCCGCGATCGACTCCCTGTTCGACCGCTACCAGAACGTCTACGGCCAGGCCCCGGCCGGCTCGATCGCGAGCACGGCGGCCGTCGCCAGCACCCCCAGCCCGACCATCCAGAACCCCACCCCCACCACCCGGAGCGCCTCATGAGCCACTCGATCATTCCCGACCTGAAGAGCTACGAAGTCTGGTTCTTCACCGGCAGCCAGGGCCTGTACGGCGAAGAGACCCTCGCCCAGGTCGCCCAGCAATCGCAGCAGATCGTCGAGACGCTCGCCGCGGCCAGCGACATCCCCGTGACGCTGGTGTGGAAGCCGGTGCTCACCGACTCCGAGGCCATTCGGCGTGCGGTGCTCGACGCGAACGCGCGCGACAACGTCATCGGCCTCATCGCCTGGATGCACACCTTCAGCCCCGCCAAGATGTGGATCTCGGGCCTCAACGCCCTGCAGAAGCCCCTGCTGCACCTGCACACGCAGGCCAACGTCGAGCTGCCGTGGGACGAGATCGACTTCGACTTCATGAACCTGAACCAGGCCGCACACGGCGACCGCGAATTCGGCTACATTCAGACCCGTCTGGGCGTCGCGCGCAAGACCGTCGTCGGCCACGCCTCGAACCCGGCCGTCACCGCCTCGATCGGCACCTGGGCCCGCGCTGCCGCCGGCTGGCACGCTACACACAACCTCAAGCTCGCCCGCTTCGGTGACAACATGCGTTTCGTCGCCGTCACCGAGGGCGACAAGACCGAGGCCGAGTTGCGTTTCGGCGTGCAGGTCAACACGTGGGGCGTCAACGAGCTCGTCGAGGCGGTCGATGCGGCGACGGATGCCCAGATCGACGCCCTCGTCGCCGAATACGATGAGCTCTACGACGTTGTTCCCGAACTGCGTGCGGGAGGCGAGCGCCGCGAGTCGCTGCGCTACGGCGCCGCCATCGAGATCGGGCTGCGCTCGTTTCTCGAGGCCGGCAATTTCGGTGCGTTCACGACCAGCTTCGAAGACCTCGGCGGGCTCCGCCAGCTTCCGGGCCTCGCGGTTCAGCGGCTCATGGCCGACGGCTACGGGTTCGGTGCCGAAGGTGACTGGAAGACGTCGGTGCTCGTTCACGCCGCGAACGTCATGGGTTCGGGGTTGCCCGGTGGGGCATCCCTCATGGAGGACTACACCTACGACCTGACCCCCGGCAACGAGCTCATCCTGGGCGCGCACATGCTCGAGGTGAGCCCCTCGCTCACAACCTCGAAGCCCACGCTCGAGATTCACCCGCTCGGAATCGGTGGCCGCGAAGACCCCGTGCGCCTCGTGTTCACGGCCGACTCGGGCCCCGGCATCGTGGTGGCCATGTCTGACATGCGCGACCGTTTTCGCCTCGTCGCCAACGTGGTCGAGGTCGTTCAGCCGAGCGCGCCGCTGCCGAAGCTGCCCGTCGGGCGTGCCGTGTGGAAGCCCGAGCCGTCGTTCGCCGTCTCAGCTGCGTCATGGTTGACCGCCGGAGCCGCGCATCACACCGTCATGTCGACCGCACTCGACCTCGAGACGTTCGCCGACTTCGCCGACATCGCGCGCACCGAGCTGCTGATCATCGACAGCTCGACGACCACCCGCGCCTTCGCCAACGAGGTGCGTTACAACGCCGCCTACTACCGTTTGGCGCAGGGCCTCTAGCTGGCCCATTGGGTCGCTGGCGGCCCCCGCCTACTTCCCCACCTCACCCGATGAGGTTTTCCTGCAGGGTCGCTGCAGCGATAAGGGAGCCGGCGTGCGGTGCGGCCTGCCGGTCAGGCGCGGGGGGTGCTGCCGAGCTTTTGGGCCAGACGGTACTGGGCGGTGATGGCGGGAACGGTGGCCTGCGATAGCTCGGCCGCGAACGACAGGGGCCACGTGGGGCGGGCGCCAGAGAGAGTCCAGGCGGCCTGGCGGGCTGCTCCGTCGGCGACGTACTCGCCGGGGGTCGGAATCGAGACCGGAACGTCGAACACCTGCGCCGCAACCGCCTGTACTGCCACATTCTGGGCGGCGCCGCCGATGAGTAAGACCCGCCGGGCATCCACCCCCAGCGAACGCACGGCACCAAGGCCGTCGGCGAGTGCGCAGAGCATGCCCTCGATGGCGGCGCGGGCGAAGTTCTCACGGGTCGATGACGCGATGGTGAGGCCGGCGTACGTGGCGGTGGCGTCGGGCAGGTTCGGCGTGCGCTCGCCCTCGAAGTAGGGCACGAGAACGACCCCGCCCGAGCCGGGCTCGGCGGCGAGTGCGAGCGCGGCGAACTCGTCGTAGTCGACACCGAGCAGCGTGCTGATCGAGGCGAGCACGCGAGCGGCGTTGAGCGTCGCGACGAGCGGCAGAAAGGCGCCGGCGGCATCGGCGAACCCTGCCACTGTGCCGCTGATGTCGGCTACCGGATGATCGGTGACAGCGAATGCGGTACCGGATGTTCCGATGCTGATGACCACGTCGCCCTCTGTTGCGTCGAGGCCGAGTGCGGCTCCGGCGTTGTCACCGGCTCCCGCGCCGACGACGATGCCCGCGGGGATCGTGGTGCTGTCGACGACGGAAGCGGCTGAGGCGTCAGTGTCGGCAGTGGTGGCGCCGGCAGCGCTGAGGTCGATGCCCTGCACGACCGTCACGCCGGCTGCTCCGCCGGCCTGCACGATGCGCGGGAGGATGACGGGCGTACGGGTGGCAGAGTCGCCTGAGTCGTCAGGCACGATGTCCTCCGAAGCGACGCCGCGCGCCTCGACGGCGGGGCGGCCGAAGGCCAGCTCGAAGAGGTCGACGTCGTAGGCGCCTCGGGCGGGACTCCAGTACGAGGTGCCGCTGGCGTCGGAGCGGTCTGTCGTCAGCGCCTCGAGCACCGGGCCGAGGGGTGACTCGTCGGCCGGGCCGTAGCCGAGCAGGCGCCAGGTGAGCCAGTCGTGCGGCAGCGCGACGGCGGCCACGCGGGCAGCGTTCTCGGGCTCGGCGTCGCGGAGCCAGCGCAGCTTGGTGGCGGTGAACGAGGCGACGGGAAGGGATCCGGTGCGTTCGGCGAAGGCTGCCGCACCCACCTCGACGAGCAGGTCGGTGGCGGCAGCGGCGCTTCGCGTGTCGTTCCAGAGCAGTGCGTCGCGAACGACACGGCCCTGGGCATCCAGAACCACCATGCCGTGCTGCTGCCCCGCGATGGAGATGGCGTCGACGTCGTCGAGCCCGCCCGCATCGGCGATGGCCGTGTTCAGCGCGACCCACCAGGCGGCGGGGTCGACCTCGGTGCCATCGGGATGCACGGCTCGACCGCTGCGCACCAACGCCCCCGTGTCGGCGTCACGAATGACGATCTTGCAGCTCTGGGTGCTCGAGTCGACGCCGGCAACGAGGGTCACGGTTCTTCGCTTTCTGAGGTTCGCCCGCCCCCGCGCTCGCCCCTCGCCCCCCGCCCGCCTCACCCAGATCGCAGGGTGGCAAAGGTGGAGAGGCGGGGTGGGAAGTGAGGGGAGCGGGGCGAGCGGGGCGGGCGGTGGGGGCGTGGATGAAGTGGTGCGAGCGGTTAGCGCGCGCCCGTCAGGTGCTCGAGCGCCAGCTGGTTGAGGCGAACGAAGCCGAAGCCCTTACCGTCGAAGTACGGGGTCGGGTCGAAGTCTTCGTAGGCCGACCGGTCCGCGAGCAGCTCGGTGTAGGTCTCACCCGGGTTCAGTGTGGGCTGGGCGAGCTCGGGCACGCGTGACGCGGCCAGGGCCTCCTGCACCTCGGGGTCGGCGCGGAAAGCCGCGGCCCGCTCCTTGAGCAGCAGGTAGGTGCGCATGTTCGCGGCAGCCGAATCCCAGACGCCCGTGATGTCTTCGGTGCGCGAAGGCTTGTAGTCGAAGTGGCGCGGGCCGTCATAGACCGGGCCGCCTTCGGGCGAACCGTTCTCGAGCAGGTCGACGAGCGCGAACGCGTTGTACAGGTCGCCGTGGCCGAACACGAGGTCTTGGTCGTACTTGATTCCGCGCTGGCCGTTGAGGTCGATGTGGTACAGCTTGCCCTGGTAGAGCGCCTGAGCGATGCCGGCGGCGAAGTTCAGCCCGGCCATCTGCTCGTGGCCGACCTCGGGGTTGACGCCCACGAGTTCGGGGCGCTCGAGGGTCTGAATGAAGGCCATGGCGTGACCGACCGTCGGCAGCAGAATATCGCCGCGGGGCTCGTTCGGCTTGGGCTCGATGGCGAACCGAATGTCATAGCCCTTGTCGGTGACGTAGTCGCCCAGCAGGTTCACGGCTTCGCGGTAGCGCTCGAGGGCCGACCGGATGTCTTTGGCCGCGTCGTATTCCGCGCCCTCGCGCCCGCCCCACATCACGAACGTCTTCGCGCCGAGCTCGGCAGCGAGGTCGATGTTGCGCAGCACCTTGCGGAGCGCGAACCGGCGAACCTGGCGGTCGTTCGAGGTGAAGCCGCCGTCTTTGAACACGGGCGCGCTGAACAGGTTGGTCGTCACCATCGGAACGATGAGCCCAGTGTCAGCCAGGGCGCCTTTCAGGCGGTCGATCTGCGTCTGGCGCTGGGCGTCGGTCGAGTCGAAGTCGAACAGGTCGTCGTCGTGGAAGGTCAGGCCGTAGGCGCCGAGCTCAGACAGGCGCGTGACTGCTTCGACAACGTCGAGGTGCGAACGGGTGGGGCCGCCGAACGGGTCGGAGCCGTTGTAGCCGATCGTCCAGAGTCCGAAAGAGAATTTGTCAGCGCGGGTGGGCGTCAGAGACATACCGTTTTGCTCCAGTCAGCATCGTTGGTGAAGTACCGCAAAAAAGAAGTACCGTGAAAAAGTTACCACGCCCAACATATTCCCGTTCGCTTCATCTTGTCAAAGGGCAAATCCACCAAACCAGCACGCTGGCCGAGCTCTCCGCTTTGGCGGGCGCCGGATGCACGGTATATGTTTCAAGGGTCAACAAAGCTCTCTCGCCCCGAGCGAAGAGAACCCGCCGAGAAAGGGAGCACCCCGTGACCCTCCCCGCTCCGCTTCGCCCCCTCTCGGCCGGCGTCGGCAACAGTAACGACCAGGCGCGCCGGCACAACCTCTCGACCATCCTGACCATGCTGCACCACGGCGGCGCGCAGACCCGCGCCCAGCTCACCCGTCTCTCCGGCCTGAACCGGTCGACCATCGGCGCCCTTGTCACCGAACTCGTCGAACTCGGCCTCGCTTACGAGACCGAACCCGCCGACTCCGGTCTGGTCGGCCGCCCGAGCCCGGTCGTGCACGCGGCCGAGAACGTGGTCGCCCTCACCGTGAACCCCGACGTCGACGCCATCACCATCGGCGTGGTGGGCCTCGGCGGCGTGCTGCACAAACGCGTGCGGTACGAGACGGCCTCTGTTCCTTCCGTTCGCGAGACCATCAACGTGGTGTCGGCCGTGATCGACGGAATGCGCTCTGAGCTTGCGTCGTCGTACCGCGTCGTGGGGATGGGTGTCGCCGTTCCCGGCCTCGTGAACCAGGTCGACGGCCTGGTACTGCTCGCCCCGCACCTCGACTGGTCGAACGAGCCGCTCGCCGAAACGGTCGAGGCCGCCCTCGGCTACCCCGTGTCAGTGGCCAACGACGCGGCCCTCGCGACCGTGGCCGAGAGCCTGTTCGGTGCCGGCCGCGGAGTGAGCGACCTGGTGTACCTCAACGGCAGCGCGAGCGGCATCGGCGGTGGCGCACTCGTGGGCGGAACCATGCTGCGAGGAGCCCAGGGGTTCGCCGCCGAACTCGGGCACACGATGGTGAACAGCTCGGGCATCCGGTGCCACTGCGGCAAGTACGGCTGCCTCGAGACCGAAGTGAACCTCGGGCGCCTGCTCGACGTGCTGGGGCTCGGCGCGGTAGGGCTCGACGAGCTCGATGCGCTGGTCGTGGGGTCTCAGGCTCCGGATGTTCGGGCCGAAGTGAACCGCCAGCTCGACGTTCTGGCCGTGGCCATCGGCAACTTCATCAGCATCTTCAACCCCGAATCGTTCATTCTCGGTGGGTTTCTCGGCTCACTCTACGAAGCCGACCCGGAGCGCCTGCGTGCCGCGGTGAAAAGGGTTACGTTTAACGTGGTGGGGAATTCGGTGCGCATCGACCGGGCCGAGCTCCGGTCGCGGCTGTTGACGATCGGTGCTGCCGAGCTGGTGTTCGGAGGCCTGCTCACAGACCCGGCCGGAACAAGTTTCTGACCCCGCCGGCCGAGAGAATCCGCACAGATCCCCTGCACGAACCCCTGCACGAACCCCTGCCTGACTGCCCTGCCTGAACCCCTGCCCGAACGCTCTGCCCGAGGACCTTCTGTGAACACCGCTGTGCATCCGGGTGATGCGCTGACTTCCCGCCAACGTCTCGTCTACATCATCATTCTCGGTGCGCTGAGCGCCCTCGGGCCGTTCACGATCGACCTCTACCTGCCGGCCTTCCCGGCCCTCGAGGCCGACCTGAACGTGCCCGTCGCCGTCATTCAGCTCACCCTCACCGGAACCACCATCGGCTTCGCGCTCGGCCAGCTGCTCGTGGGCCCGTGGAGTGACTCGGTGGGGCGGCGCCTGCCCCTCATCGTGGCGACGGCACTGCACATCGCGGCCTCCATCGGGGCAGCGGTCGCCCCGAACGTCGAGGTGCTCGGCGTTCTGCGCGTGCTGCAGGGCGTCGGCGCGGCGGCGGCCGGTGTCATCGCCATCGCCATGGTTCGCGACCTGTTCGCCGGCCAGCCCCTGGTGCGGATGCTCTCCCGCATGTCGCTCGTCACGACTGTCGCGCCCGTGCTGGCGCCCGTGGTCGGCTCGCAACTGCTGAACATCATGGACTGGCGCGGAATCTTCTGGGTACTGATGGGCTACGGCATCGTGGTACTCATTGCAGCCTCGGTGTGGATCGTCGAAACCCTCCCGAAGGAGCGCCGCGGCGACCGCGGGCACACGTCGATGCGCCAGCGCTACAGTGCGGTGTTGCACGACCGGGTGTTCGTGGGCATGGCCATCATCGGGGGCATGACGTTCGCCGGGTTGTTCTCGTATCTGTCGGCGTCGCCTTTTCTGTTCCAGGTCGTCTACGCGTTCAGCCCGCAGCAGTATGGGCTGCTGTTCGCGGTGAATTCGCTCGGCATCATTCTGGGCATCCAGAGCAGTGCGTTTCTGATCCGGCGCATCGCGCCGCAGTGGCTGCTGGCGTGCTCGACGGTGGTGCTGCTGCTGTCGGCCGTGGCGATCGTGGTGCTCGATGTGTCGGGGGCAGGGCTGTTCGGGGTGCTCATTCCGCTGTGGTTCTTCATCGCCGCGTGCGGGTTCGGCGGGCCGTGCGTGCAGGTGCTGGCGCTCAACAACCACGGGCACGAGGCGGCGACGGCGGCGTCGCTGCTCGGCGCTGTGAACTTCGGCCTCGCCGGGCTCATCTCACCCATCGTCGGAGCATTCGGCGTGGGCAACGCGGTGGCGATGGGCGCGGTGATGGCGGTGACGGCGGCGGTGTCGATCACGGTGCTGTGGGCTGTGGTGCGGCCGCGAACGGTGCCGTCGATCGCGCACTGAGGGCGGGGGCGGGCTCAGCCGACGATGAGTGCCTGCGACGACATCAGCGCGATGAGCAGCAGCGACAGCGCCGCAACGCCCCCGGCGATGCAGAGCGAACCCAGCCACGGCCAGCGTTCGAACCAGAACAGCAGGTCAGCGTGGTCGCGGCGCAGCTCTCCGCGCGTGAGAGGGCGGTCGCTGAGCGTGACGGGTACGTCGTAGGCGTCGGCGACGAATGAGAGGGCTTCTGTGCCCCAGTACTGTTCGCGCATCCGCAGCAGTGGTTCGCCGCTGGCATCGAACGCGAACAGTTGCGACGAGGTGTCGAGCGACTGGCCGCGGTACACGGGCACGATGAGAACCGATGCGATGCGTTTGGCGGAGATGCGGCGCTGCGAGCCGAAGAACGTGTTCTCGAGCAGCCCGTCACGGTCGACGACGATGCGCACACGGGAGAGCAGGTACGACAGAACCGCACCAACCAGCGCGATCACGGCGAAGGCCACAACGACGCGCGGCCAGGTGCCCCGCGGAATAGCGAACCAGAGCATCGCGGCGAACACCGGCAGGGTGAGTGTGGCGGCCACCGTGCGCGACTGCGACGACAGCGAGGCGTTCGGTCGCAGGGTGCGGGTGCTGCCCCCTGACCGGGTCTCTGCGGCCTGTGCGTCTGGTGCCCGTGTTGCTGGTGCCCGTGTTGCTACAGCCCGCGTCTCTCCGGCCTGTGTTCCTTCAGCCTGTGCGTTCACGCGCGCTCCTCCAGATCGCCCCGCTCGGGCGGCGAGCGGCACGTCCAGCATCCCGCAGCCACACCGCCGATGTATAGCGGCATTAATGGGGACAAAGCCAGGGGGCGCGTGACGGGGGTGCTGGGCTATCGTGGAGGCATGGCCGATTCACAGAGCAAAGCGCACGAAGAGATCTGGATCGGCGACGTGCACGTTGCCAACATCCGCGAAGAGAACGGTCACGGCGATCGCCCGTTCGTAGTCGAGAGCGTGAACGGCAAGGTTCTGAAAGAGCTCGCCGACCGCCACGCCGCCGAGCTGTGGATCTCGCTGCACTCCGACGACATCACCGAGCGCGAACTCGGTTAGAGCGGGCTGGCGCTGATCGGCGCGACCGCCTTCAGAGCGGCCAGTGCCATCGAGTTGTCGTCGACCCCGCCGCCCTCGTGCCCATTGAAGGGCCACACGGTGATGTGCTTCTCGCCGGCGTACTCGTTGAAGGCGCCGAAGACCGTTGACGGGGGGCACACGGGATCCATCAGCGCGGTCGAGAACCAGGCCGGGGCGGATGCCCGCTTCGCGAAGTTCACCCCGTCGAAGTAGCTGAGCGTGTCGAGCACCTGCCCGACCTGCTCGCGGTGCACGGCGAGGTACCGGCCGATCTCCTTGTACGGGTCGTTGTCGGTCATCACGATCGCCCGCGGGAAGTCGCAGAGAAACGGCACCAGCGGAATCGCGGCGACCAAGCCTGGTACGAGCCCCGCCACGGCCAGCGCGAGCCCGCCGCCCTGGCTGCGGCCGATCACAGCGACCCGCTGCGGGTCGATGGCATCGAGCGTCTTCACTGCGTCAACGGCTCGCACGGCGTCGGTGATGAGTCGCCGATAGTAGTACGTCTCGGGGCTCGTGATGCCACGAGTCATGAACCCCGGGTGCTGCGGAGCGGTCGACGAGCCGGCCCCCGCGCCCTCGTCGTCTCCCGTGTCGCCCGAGCTCCACGTGGAGCCTTGGCCGCGGGTGTCCATGTGCAGATGGGCGAACCCCGCTGAGGCCCAGAAGAGGTTGTCGGTGGCGTGGCCGCGCCCCCCGCCGTACCCGACGAACTCGACCACGGCCGGCAGAGCAGTGCGGGCGGGCGAGGGTGCTGCATCCAGAGCCCCGGCGGGAACACGCAACCACGCCTTGACCGGCTGGCCCGCGAAACCAGGGAAGGTGACGTCGTAGATATCGAGTGTGGTGAGCCCGCAGTCGACCTTCGTGACGACCACTCCGGTGCTGATGCTGTCGGTGCGGTTGACGGTGCTGCTCTCAGCTGTGGCTGTGGCTGTAGCTGTGGCTGTGGTTGCCGGGGCCGCTGCCCGGCTGCCCGCCAGGGTGGATGCCCAGAACTCGTCGAAATCGTCGGGTTCGACCTGGGTGCTGCGGTAGTTTCGGAGCTCTGACTCGGGGAGATCGACAAACATTCGCCCAGCCTAGACGCTTGCGCTCGCCGGTCTGCGCAGACATCGAAGCACCGGTCAGTTGACGACGATGGCCGCCTTCGCGAGCACGTCGTAGTAGATCGACGTCAGGTCGGTCGCGGGCTGGCAGGTGAGGTCGAGGTACATGCCGGTGCCGGTGCTCGCGAAGGCGCGGGCGGCGGTGATCCAGTGGCTGCCATTCGAATCGGTGCCGGTGAGGGTGCGCGTGTCGACCGAGTAGCTCGCGTCGGCGCTGCCGAGCCCCACGTAGTCGGTTTCGGCGTACTGGTCGACGTCGGAGGCGGTCGCGTTGTCGACGTAGATCAGGTACGCGTCGGTGGTGGCCTGGTCGTCGCCGGGCACTGTTGTCACCTTCGAGCCCAGCAGGCCCTGGTGGAACTTCACCGTGCACTGCTTGTCGCTCGAGGTGTACGACCAGTTGCCCTGTCCGTCGTCGGGGCTCGAGACGCTCCAGCCGGTGCTCGTAATGAAGCCGTCGGCGAACTGCGGAATCGTCGTGGCGGGCAGGCTCTGCCCCGCCTCGAAGGTGAGGTCGCCGCCGTTGAACCCGCTGCCGCCCGGCCCGCTCGACGCGGTGGGCGCTGCGGTCGGCGCCGAGAACGGGTCGGAGCTGCCGGTGCCGTACCGGTTCGGGTTCGACGCGGCGGCGACGATGGCGATGACGATGAAGACGGCCGCGAGGATGCCCCCTAGAATGCCGAGGTAGCCGAGAACCAGCCCGGCCACGGCGAGCCCGCGCCCCTTCTGGCCGGTGCGCTTGATCTGAACGAGTGCGATGTGGCCGGTGATCACTGCTGCCAGCGACACGAAGAACGCTGTCACCAGCGACACGATCGCGAGCACGTTGTACGACGGTTCGGGCGAGCCGCCGTAGGGGGCGGCCGCGTAGGAGTTCGGGGTGGTGGGCGGGGCGCTGCCGTATGGGGCCGCGCCGTATGGGTTCGGCGCGGTGGGCGGGGCGCTGTCGTATGGGTTCGGGATGGCCGGTGGCGTCGGTGGCGTGGGTTCGATCGGGGGCTGCTGTTCGTCGGTCATCGACTCACTCCTTGCTGCACGCTGTGTGCCTTGTCGCATCAGAAACGTTCTGTGCGCCGAGAACTCTCAATTCGTAAAACGTAGCTCGCCTCCGCGCACGTGGCAATGCGCCGCCTCCGCGCCGCCCTCGCGCCGCACCCCGTCGCGCTGCCAGAGCAGCGCTCCTCCTCGAATCAGAGCGGCCACGTATGCAGAAAGCGCCCACCCTGTGGGCGAGCGCTTTCAACCTGGCGGAGGATGGGGGATTCGAACCCCCGAGAGCTTTCACTCAACACGCTTTCCAAGCGTGCGCCATAGGCCACTAGGCGAATCCTCCTGGCGGGTCGCCGCTGAAAAGTTCAGAAACGACCATAGAGCACTCTACCGGCAAACCCCGGCGCGTGCTGTGCGGCAGCAGCGCCCAGCCCCAGCGCCCAGACCCGGCACCCAGCCCCGGCACCGTCAGTACTTGACCGCCGCCAGCGCCTCGGCGAGGGGTGTGTCACCGCTGATCGCCTCGAACTGCGCACGAACGCCGATACCGTCGACGACCGCCGCCACCACGAGCGCCGCCACGTCGGCCCGCGCGATGGTGCCGCGCCCGGTGCTCTCGGCCAGCAGCACCTCGCCGGTGGGTGCGTCGTTCGTGAGGCCGCCCGGCCGGATGATCGTGTAGTCGAGGTCGCGCGCCCGCACGTTCGCGTCGGCCTCCGCTTTCGCCCGAAGGTACACCTGGAACACCTCGTCTGACGTGGGGTCGAAATCGTCGGCCCCCATCGAGGAGATGAGTACGTAGCGGCGGATGCCCGCGATCTCCGCCGCGTCAGCGAGCAGGATTGCGCCGTCACGGTCGACGGTGTACTTGCGCTCGGCGCTCGAGTTCGGCCCGGCACCAGCCGCGAAGACCACCGCGTCGACACCCTGCAGGTCACGGGCGAGGGTACGGGCATCCACCCCCTCCAGATCGATGACCACGGGGATACCGCCCGCGGCGAGAACGTCGCCCGCCTGCTCGGGGTTGCGGATGATGGCGACGGCTTCGTGCCCGGCGTCGCTCAACAGTTTCTCGATGTGGAGGGCTATGGCTCCGTGGCCTCCGGCAAGTGCGATTCTCATAATTCAATTCTGCCGCTAAACTTGTACACGGCTCCCCGCGTGGCGCCATCCAGGCCAACTCCCCTAGGGCAGAAATGCAGCAAGGGTAACCGGGCTCTGGCGGGTGCGCGGGGGGTCTTTTCTGTTTGTGCAGCACCGTGCCTACACGCCCAGACGTTCGGTGAACAGCCAGTGCGCACACAGCCAGCACTCCATAAACTTGGAAAAGACGCCGTTCTGAGGCGCCGCTACTCAAGGAGAAGCGTGGCTCGCAGCATCTACATCACCTCGGCCGAAGGCCATTCGGGCAAGTCGACCATTGCGCTGGGCGTTCTGGATGTTCTGGGTCGAAGCATCGGCCGCGTCGGCGTCTTTCGCCCCATCGCCCGCTCGGTGTCTGAGCGCGACTACGTGCTCGAGATGCTGCTGTCGCACGCCGGCATCGACATCACGTACGAACAGGCCATCGGCGTCAGCTACGACGACGTGCACGCCGACCCCGACGCAGCACTCTCGCGCATCGTCGAGCGGTACAAAGACGTTGAACGGCTCTGCGACTCCGTGGTCATCCTGGGTTCTGACTACACCGACGTGGGCAGCCCCACCGAGCTCACCTTCAACGCCCGCATCGCAGCGAACCTCGGGGCACCCGTGCTGCTGGTGCTCGGCGGCCGAGCGGGCCAGGGGTCGACCGAGATGCTCGGGCACTCCGAGGCGCGAACCCCGGCCGACATGCGCCAGATCACCGAACTCGCCCTGGTAGAGCTGAAGGCCGCGCACGCCACTCTGCTCGGAATCGTCGCGAACCGGGCCGACTCGGCGAACCTCGAGAAGATTCGCGACGCCATCGCCAAGGCGGCCGGCGACGCGCAGGCGGGGCTCGCCATCGCCGCGCCGCACCGCGAAGTGATCGGCGCGCACTCTGCTGACGGGCCCACGCGCATCCCCATCTGGTCGATTCCCGAAGACCGGATGCTCGTCGCACCCAGTATGGCGAACCTCGTCGAGTCGACCGAGGGCACCATGATCAAGGGTGACCCGCGGCTGCTCGCCCGCGAGGCGCTCGGCGTCGTCATCGCCGGAATGTCGATGGTGAATGTTCTGCCGCGGCTGATGGAAGGCGCGGTCGTGGTGATCCCCGGCGACCGGAGTGAGGTGCTGCTGGCGGTGCTCATGGCCAACGCATCGGCCACCTTCCCGAGCCTCTCCGGCATCATTCTCAACGGCGGTTTCGACCTGCCAGAGCCCATCGAGCGGCTCATTGACGGGCTCGCTCCCTCGCTGCCCATCATCACGACTCCGCTCGGCACGTACGACACGGCCGTGCGCATCACCGGAACGCGTGGCCGCCTCGCCGCCGACTCGCAGCGCAAGTACGACAGCGCGCTCGCCCTCTTCGACCAGTACGTCGACGGCCCCCGACTGCTCGACCTGCTCGACGTGAGCTCGTCGTCGGTGGTCACCCCGCTGATGTTCGAATACGGTCTCATCGACCGCGCTCGCAGCGCACAACGGCACATCGTGCTGCCGGAGGGCACGGATGACCGTGTGCTGCTTGCGGCGGCAACAGTGCTCACCAGGGGTATTGCGCGGCTGAGCATCCTCGGTGACGAAGCCGACGTGCGGGCCCGCGCCACACGCCTCGGGGTGAGCCTCGAGGGTGCCGCCATCGTCAGCCCGTTCGACCCCGAACTGCGGGAGCGGTTCGCTCTGGAGTACGCCCGCATCCGCGCGCACCGCGGCATCACGCTCGACATGGCCCGCGACACCGTGACCGATGTGTCGTACTTCGGCACCATGATGGTGCAGCTCGGTCTCGCCGACGGAATGGTGTCGGGCGCGGCGCACACCACGGCGCACACGATCAGGCCCGCGTTCGAGGTCATCAAGACCCGGCCCGGGGTGTCGGTCGTGTCGAGCGTCTTTCTGATGGCGCTCGCCGACCGCGTGCTTGTGTACGGCGACTGCGCGGTCATTCCCGACCCGACGGCCGATCAATTGGCCGACATCGCCATCTCTTCATCGGAGACAGCGGTACAGTTCGGCATCGAACCGCGCGTGGCGATGCTGTCGTACTCCACCGGGTCAAGCGGTTCGGGCGCAGAGGTGGAGAAGGTGCGCGAGGCGACCCGGTTCGTGCGCTCGCGTCGGCCCGACCTGCTGGTCGAGGGGCCGATTCAGTACGACGCCGCTGCCGATGCGGCCGTGGCAGCCACGAAGATGCCCGACTCAGAGGTGGCGGGGCGGGCGACAGTGTTCATCTTTCCCGACCTGAACACCGGCAACAACACGTACAAGGCGGTGCAGCGGAGCGCCGGCGCCATCGCCATGGGGCCCGTGCTGCAGGGGCTCAACAAGCCGATCAACGACCTCTCGCGGGGAGCACTGGTGCAGGACATCGTGAACACGATCGCCATTACGGCCATTCAGGCGGCGACGGCGGGCGTCGCGACGAGCACGGGCGCTGCGAACGCGGTGGTCGACGCGTGAGCGGCGCGCGTGCGGTTCTGGTGCTGAACAGCGGCTCGTCTTCGCTGAAGTACCAGCTGATCGACATGAGCACCGAGCGGGTGCTGGCGAACGGGCTGGTCGAGCGCATCGGCGAGACGGCGGCGTCGCTGAAGCACACGGTGGCGGGCGCGGCGGGCGCGGCGGGTGCTGTGGGTGCCGACGGCGAAGGCAGCGCGGCGGGGGCCGACGAAGATCACCGCAGCGAGCATCCGGTAGCCGACATGGGCGAGGCGTTCAGCACGATGATCGCCGCCTTCGATGCGTTCGGGCCGTCGCTTCGGGAGAACGCTCCGGTCGTGGTCGGGCACCGCGTGGTGCACGGCGGAAAGCGCTTCTTCGGGCCGACCGTGGTGACCGACCTCGTGAAGATCAACATCGAAGACCTGGCTGATCTGGCACCGCTGCACAACCCGGCGAACCTCGCGGGCATCGAGGCGGCGCAGAAGGTTTTCGCCGATGTGCCGCACGTTGCGGTATTCGACACCGCTTTTCACTCGACCCTGCCGGCGGCGGCCTACACGTACGCGATCGACGCCGAACTGGCGGAGAAGAACCGTGTGCGGCGGTACGGCTTTCACGGAACCTCGCACAAGTACGTCTCCGAGCAGACCGCCGAGTTTCTCGGGCGGCCGCTCGCCGATCTGAAGACGATTGTGCTGCACCTCGGCAACGGGGCCTCGGCCTGTGCGGTCGACGGCGGGCGGTCGGTCGAGACCTCGATGGGCATGACACCGCTTGAAGGGCTCGTGATGGGCACTCGCTCGGGCGATCTCGACCCCGCCGTGCTCATCTACCTGAACCGCAAACTGGGACTGAGCTTCGCCGAACTCGACGCCGAGCTGAACCGCAAGAGCGGACTGCTCGGGCTGAGCGGCCGGGGTGACATGCGCGACGTGGTCGATGCAGCGGCCGCGGGCGACGAGCCGGCTCGCCTGGCGCTCGACGTCTACGCGCACCGCGTCAAGCAGTACGTCGGGGCCTACATCGCGCAGCTCGGCGGAGCGGACGCCATCGTGTTCACGGCCGGCGTCGGCGAGAACAGCGCACCCGTGCGGGCGTTGGCGCTCGCGGGGCTCGAGGCGCTCGGCATCCGTCTCGACCCGGCGCGCAACACCGCCTCTCGCGAGCGGGGCGCGCGGCGCATCTCCAGCGACGACTCGGCCGTCGAGGTGCTCGTCGTGCCCACCAACGAAGAACTGGAGATCGCGCGGCAGTCGCTCTCGGTGCTGTAGGGGTGCCGCTGTTCGCTGTTCGCTGTTCGCTGTCCGCTGTCTGCTGAGTCGGTTCTGTCAGTCGTCGATCAGGCGTTTGCCGTAGCTGATCGCGCCGTCGGGCGCGTAGCCGATGGCGTCGTAGAACGCCAGCGCGTCCGTGTTTGCCGCGCGCACCTGCAGGTTCAGCTTGGGGCAGCCGCGCTCGATGAGCAGGCGTTCCGCCTCGGCCATGAGCTGCCGAGCGTAGCCGCGGCCGCGGTGGGCGGCATCGACCGCGAGGTAGTTGATCCAGCCGCGGTGGCCGTCGTAGCCGACCATGGCCGTCGCGATGACGACGGCGCCGGAATCCGCGGCGGTGCCTGCGTTGGCGCTCGCGACCGCGCCCGCGCCCGCAGAGCCTGCGCCGTCGTCGGCCGTCTCGGTTCCGACCAGGAACAGCTCCGGCTGAACGGTCAGTTTTCGCGCGATGTCGGCACGCGGATCGTTCCACGGTCGCACGAGGCCGGCCGCGTTCCACAGCTCGACGACGGACTCCGTTTCGGCGGCTTCGAACGGTCTGATCTGCATACGTCCACCCTAGAACCTGTCTCTTATACACATCT
>NZ_JASJXO010000053.1:0-29077 GCF_035018625.1 Subtercola sp. RTI3
CCGCGCCGTCGAGTTCGATGGCCTCGACGATTCCGTCGTCGGTGGCGGCGGTGACGCGGAGTCCGCGGCCGAGGCGGTCGATCGCCTGGTGGTGGTACACCGGCACGTCGAGGGTGAGGTGGTGGGCCGCAGCGGGATGGGCCAGGAGACCGGCCAGTCTCGAGGTGGGGTCGATTTCGACGCCGACGCGCGAGAAGGTGCCACCGCCGGCCTGGTAGCGGCGACTGCCCACGAGGTCGGGGAGGTGCTGGTGCAGGGTGCCGCCGAGGGTCACGTTCAGCAGCTGGGCTCCGCGGCAGATGCCGAGAAACGGCAGCGAGCGTTCGAGCGCGGCCGTGAGCAGCGACTGCTCCCACGCGTCACGGTCGGGGCGCGGCTGGTCTGTCGCACTGTGGGCCTCCTGGCCGTAGCTTTCGGGCGCAATGTCTGTGCCGCCGGTGATGATGAGCCCGTCGAGACGGTCGAGCACGCGCCGGGCGATTTCGGGCGAGGCCGACTGCGGGGGCAGCAGCACGGCGATGCCGCCAGCACGGTTCACCGCGTCGAAGTACACCTTCGGCAAGAAGGCGGCCTCAACATCCCAGACCCCCGACTGCGCCCGCTCGAGGTACGTGGTGAGGCCGATCAGCGGGCGTGCGCCGCTGCCGCCGCCATGGTTGTCATGGATGCGGATACCGTCGTTGTCGCTGTCGTTGTTGCGGCTACCGTCGTTGCACATCTCGCTCACAATCGCACAACGGGACGGTTCACGCGCAGCTCATTTCTAAAGGTAGCGCAAGCATACCTATAAACGCAGCGCCGCCGGGCACGTTGTGTTCTGCGATTCTGCGATTCTGCGGGATGTTGGGGTGCGCATCGGCGTGTCAGACCGCCAAATTCGCGGCACAGCGCACACTGTAGCTAAGTAAGCGGCGTGAGAGGTGCTCAACATGATGGGATGGCGGCGGAAGGCGAAAGCCGAGCGCGAGAAATCGATCAGTTCGGAACGACTGTACGACCTCGTCAACCAGACCCTTCTGAGCAATTTCGGGCCTCTGGGCTCCTATGCGATCACTCGCCGCGAGGCATCTGACAGTGACGATATCTTTCACACCATGCTGGCATCCTCTGTTGCGCACAACATTGTGACGAGCCTCATCGAGCACAATGCCGTCGTGGTGACCATGCCGTCGGCGGTGCCGGTCTCACTGGCTCCGGTCGATGCTGTGCCCGTGTCGGCCGAACTCGCCGCCGCCGTCAACGCACCCTCGTATCTCCGGCCTGCCACGACGGAGGAGACCGTAGCTCCGGCGTGGGCGCCTGCCGCCGAGCTCGCCCTGGCCCACGCACACCACGCGGTAGCCGAGCACGCCTTCACCCATGCCGATCTCGCGGTCGCCGAACTCGCTCGCGCCGAAGCGGCCGCCGCCCAGCTCAGCCCGGCCACGTGGGCAGAACCCGCTCGCTCGGCCTGACGCCTGCACCGCTCCGCACCACCGCCACGCACCTCGCCCGCGCCAGCGCCCGCGAGCAGTGTGCGCAGGGCGCGCGCGGAGGCACCAGCGCAAAGCGCCTTAGATGCGCGGCCAGAACGTGGGGCCCTCAGAACCGGCAGGGTAGCCGTCGATGGGAACCTGGTCGTCGTGCCACGCCTTCACGACGGGGGCGACGATGCGCCAGCCCTCGACAGCCGAGTCGCCGCGCACCGAGAGCGACGAGTCGCCATCGAGGATGCCCGCCAGCACTTCGCGGTACGCCAACAGCTGCCCGTCGCCGAAGTGCGCGTCGAGGCTGATGCGTTCGAGTTCGTAGGGGTCGCCGGGCCCGTTGATGTTGATCTCGAGCGACATCTCGTCAGGAGCCAGGAACACCCGCAGCACCGTGGGGTCGTTGTGCCCCTTGAGCCCCACCGGCAGCTGCCGGGCGGCCCTGAACGTGATGACGATCTCGCGCCGTCGCTCGGCGAGCGCTTTGCCCGAGCGCAGGGTGAACGGGATGCCCGCCCAGCGCCAGGTGTTGATCTCGAAGGTGACCTCAGCGAGGGTCTCTGTCTCCCGCGACGGGTCGACACCGGCCTCGTCGACGTACGACGGGAGCTGGCGGCCCTGCACCTCGCCCGCGGTGTAGCGCGCACGACGGCTGGCCGCAATGGCGTCGCCCTGCCACACCTGGGTCGCCCGCAGCACGAGCTGCTTGGCGTCGCGCAGGTCTTTCGCGTCGAGGGTCGACGGCGGTTCCATGGCGACAACGGCCATGACCTGCAGCAAGTGGCTCTGGATCATGTCGACCAGCGCCCCCGCGCCGTCGTAGTAGCGCGCCCGCCCTTCGAGCGCGAGCTGCTCGTCGTAGATGATCTCGACCTTCTCGATGTGCTCGGCGTTCCACACCGGCTCGAAGATGCGGTTCGCGAACCGCAGGCCGAGCAGGTTGAGTACGGTCGAGCGGCCGAGAAAGTGGTCGACGCGGTGAATCTGCTCTTCGGGCACGAGCTTCAGCAGCAGTGCGTTGAGGTCGATGGCGCTCTGCTCGTCGGTGCCGAACGGCTTCTCGAGCGCGAGCGTCGTGCCCTCGGGCAGCTTCACCTTCTGCAGCGCGGCACAGGCTGCAGCGGCGATGGCGGGGGGCAGGGCGAAGTAGATCGCCGGCACCCCGTCGCACGCGTCGATGATCTTCTGCAGGTCGGCCGGCTTCGTGACGTCGGCCTGAAAGTAGTGTGAACCCTTCAGGATGCCCGCGACGGTGTCGCCCGTGGCATGCACCTCGGCGAATGAAGACGTGATGACCTCGTGCCACTTCGCGTCATCCCAGCTCTCGAACCCCGCGCCCACGAGCGTCAGGGCGCGCTCGGGCTCCGAGGTGAGGAGCTGCGCGAGCCCTGGGAGAAGCAGGCGCGACGAGAGGTCTCCGCTCGCTCCGAGAATGACGAGGGTGCCGATCAACTGACTCATGACATCACCCTAGGGCAGTCGGTTGGTGGCGGCCAGCCGGCTGTACCAGTGCGCGCTGTCTTTGGGCAGTCGCTCGAGCGTCTCGTAGTCGACCCGAACGATTCCGAAGCGTTTGGAGTAGCCGTAGCTCCACTCGAAGTTGTCCATCAGCGACCACACGAAGTACCCGCGCAGGTCGACTCCCTGCGAAAGCGCCCGGTGGGCCGCGGTGAGGTGCCGGCGCAGGTAGTCGATGCGCGGGGCGTCGTGCACGGCAGCAACGCGCGCACCCGCCGCACCCGCCGCGCTCCCGCCAACGTCAGACGAGACCCCGTCAGACGAGACCGCATCGTACGAGACAACATCGTCGAACGCCGCCCCGTTCTCGGTGATCATCAACGGCTGCGCCGGAAACTCGTCACGAACCGCGAGCAGCAGCTCTTCGAGCCCCGACGGCTCGATGTTCCACCCCATGTCGGTGTACGGGCCGGGTTGCTGCACGAACTCGACCCGGTCGGCGCCCGGCCACGGCGAACCGAGAGCGTCTCGGTGGCCGTCTGCGCTCTCGCGGGGGCTCACCCCATCCCACACGCGTACGAGGTTCGTCGCGTAGTAGTTCACCCCGAGCACGTCGATGGGCTGGTTGATGATGTGCAGGTCGTTGCTGAACACGAACGACCAGTCGGTGACGTCTTTCGTGTCTTCGAAGAGGTCGGCCGGGTACGCCCCGTGCAGCAGCGGCCCGGTGAATGCGCGATTGCCCAGGGCGTCGATCTGGCGAACGGCGTCAGCGTCGGCGGCGCTGTCGCTGGCCGGGCGCACCACGTGCAGGTTCAGCGTGATCGAGTACTCGGGGTCGTTCGTCGCCACTTCGCGCAGCGCCATGATGGCCAGCCCGTGCGCGAGGTTCAGGTGATGAACCGCCTTCAAAGCGCCCTCCGGCGAAGCGAGCCCGGGCGCGTGGGCCCCCGAACCGTACCCGAGGTACGCCGAGCACCACGGCTCGTTCAGCGTCGTCCACGTGTGCACACGGTCGCCGAACGCTGTGCCCACGATGGTGGCGTAGTCGCCGAAGGCTTCGGCTGTCGAGCGCACACGCCAGCCGCCCTCGTCTTCGAGGGCCTGTGGCAGATCCCAGTGGTAGAGCGTCGCGACCGGTTTGATGCCGCGCGCGATGAGCCCGTCGATGAGCCGCGAGTAGAAGTCGAGCCCGGCCTGGTTCGCCTCGCCGCGACCGGTCGGCTGAATGCGCGGCCACGCGATGGAGAACCGGTAGGCCTGCAGGTTCAGCGACTTCATCAGATCGAGGTCTTCTTCGAGCCGGTGGTAGTGGTCGTCGGCCACGTCTCCCGTGTCGCCGTTGACGACGAGGCCGGGCGTGTGGCTGAACGTATCCCAGATGGAGGGGCCGCGCCCGTCTTCGTTCGCAGCCCCTTCGATCTGGTACGAGGCCGTGGCAGAACCGAACGTGAAGTCGGCCGGAAACTCAAGGCCGCTGTCTCTGTAGTCGGGCGAATTCGTACTCACAGTGTGAAAACTGCCTCTCCGTTTGTCGCAACAATCAGACGATCGTGTTCCACGACCCTAATGCTGAACGGCTGTGACGACGATGACGTCACGCGAACCTGTGAACTTTCGCGCTCGATCGTGAACTGTGCAGAACTCCCGTCGGGGTTCGTCACCGTCACTTCCTTCACGCGATCTGCGGATGCCCCACTCGGGTACACCAGCAGGGTCAGCCCCTCGAGGTAGTCGTAATCGGGCCTGTCGGTGCGAGCCCCCAGCGGCAGCACAGCGCCCTCCCGCACGTACAGCGGAACCGTGAGATACCCGTGCTGTTCGGTACGCCAGCCGCCGCCCACGACACTCTCTCCGGTGAAGTAGTTGGTCCAGAGCCCTGCCGGCAGGTAGAACGAAACCGAACCGTCGGCGGTGAAGACCGGCGCGACCAGAAGGTCAGCCCCGAGCAGGTACTGCGCGTCGAGATGAGCGGCGCCCCGGTCATCCGGAAACTCCAATTGGGTGGGCCGGAGAACGGGCACGCCCGTCGCCGAAGCCGCGAGGCCGGCGGAGTAGAGGTAGGGCATCAGCGAGAGCTTCAGCTTGGTGAAGACGCGAGTGACATCGACGGCCTCCTCGTCGAAGACCCACGGCACGCGGTACGAGTCTGAGCCGTGAAAACGGCTGTGCGACGACAGCAGGCCGAAGGCGGTCCAGCGCTTGAATACCCCAGCGTCGGGCGTACCCTCGAAGCCGCCGATGTCGTGGCTCCAGAAGCCGAAGCCGCTGAAGGCGAGCGAGAGGCCGCCGCGGAGGGTCTCGGCCATCGAGTCGTAGGTCGAGGTCGAATCGCCACCCCAGTGCACGGGCAGCTGCTGGCCGCCGGCCGTGGCCGAGCGGGCGAAGAGCACGGCGTCGCCGACCCCGCGGGCTTCTTCGAGCACCTCGAACACGGCCTGGTTGTAGAGGTGCGTGTAGTAGTTGTGCATGCGCTCGGGCGATGAACCGTCGAAGTAGTCGACCTCGAGCGGGATGCGCTCACCGAAGTCGGTCTTGAATGCGTCGACGCCCTGGTCGAGCAGCACGCGGAGCTTCGACTGGTACCACTTCGTGGCGGCCGGGTTCGTGAAGTCGACGAGGGCCATGCCGGCCTGCCAGAGATCCCACTGCCACACGCTGCCGTCGGGGCGCTTCACGAGAAAGCCGAGGGCCGCCCCTTCGGCGAAGAGCTGCGAGCGCTGGGCGATGTAGGGGTTGATCCAGACGCAGACGTGAAGGTTCTTGTCGTGCAGGCGTTGCAACATGCCGGTGGGGTCGGGAAAGACCCGTGCATCCCACTCGAAGTCGCTCCAGTTGAATTCGCGCATCCAGAAGCAGTCGAAGTGAAACACGCTGAGCGGCAGGTCTCGTTCGGCCATCGCGTCGATGAAACCGTTGACGGTCTCTTCGTCGTAGTCGGTGGTGAACGAGGTGGTCAGCCAGAGGCCGTACGACCACGCGGGAACATGCGCAGGGCGGCCCGTGAGCGCCGTGTAGCGTTCGAGAATCTCTTTCGGCGTGTCGCCGTAGATCAGAAAGTATTCGAGCGATTCTCCGGGCACAGAGAACTGCACGCGCTCGACGTTCTCAGAGCCGATCTCGTACGAGACGTGCCCCGGGTGGTTCACCAGAACTCCGTAGCCGCGGTTCGTCAGGTAGAACGGCACGTTCTTGTAGGCCTGCTCGCTCGAGGTGCCGCCGTCGGCGTTCCACACATCGACCACCTGGCCGTTCTTGACGACCGGCCCGAACCGCTCGCCCAACCCGTAGACGAGCTCACCGACGCCGAGCGACAGCTGGGCGAGAGTGAAGGTGAGCGGATGCCCCTGCGCACTGATCGGGGTATGAGCGCTCGCTGCGGCCCGGGCGTTACCCACAATGCCGCTCGGTACCTCGGCATCCGCGGTGAGCTCCATGTGCGCGAGCGACTTGTCGCCGCTGGTCGTGAGCACACGCCCGCCGGCCGAGAATTCGAGGGCGAAGGGCGCCCCCTTCGACACCGTGGCGGTGAGGGCTCCCGAGGTGAGGGTGCCCCGGTCGTCGGTCACCTGCACTTCGCCGTGCCCCGCCTCAGCTCCGACCAGGTCGAAGCCGAACTGGGGCAACCCACCCGTGAAATGTTCCACCTTCACGCCGACGATGTTCGGCAGCGGCGACGTGAGCGTCACCGTCAGCAGCGCCCGGTTCAGGGTGTCGCCACGGGTCTGGATGACCTTGGTGGGCGCCGAGACGACAAGGGAGTTCTCGCCCGCTTCGAGGTCGTACACTTCGGCCGCGTACAGAGGGGTGACACCTGGCCGAAGCTGCCAGAAACCGTCGGTGAATTTCATGAAAGTCCTTTGAGTTGGTGCGTTTGCTGCTACTTGACCGCGCCGGCAGTGATGCCGCGGGTCAGCGTGCGCTGGAAGATGAGGAAGAAGACGAGGGTCGGAATCAGGCCGAGCAGTGCTGAGGCGCTCGTGGTCGTGACATCCATCAGCCGGTCGCCCTGCAGCACAGCGATGGCGACGGGCACGGTCTGGTTCGCGTTGCTCACCAAGAAGGAGAGCGGGATGAGGAACTCGTTCCAGGTCCAGATGAAGAAGAAGATCACGATGACGGCAAGCGTCGGGCGGCTGATGGGAACAATGACGCGCCAGAGAATGGTCCAGCGGCTGGCGCCGTCGAGTGCGGCGGCCTCGAGGATCTCCTTCGGAAAGGTGCCGTACACGCTCGAAAGCAGGTAGGTGCCGAAAGCGCTCTGAATCACCGTGAAGATGATGATCACCGACCACACGTTGTCGTAGAGGCCCACCTGCTTGAACATGAAGTAGAGCGGGTAGAGCAGGGCCTCCTGCGGCAGAACGTTCGCCAGCAGAAACAGCACGACGATCCAGGTGCGCCCCCGAACGCGACCGATACCGATGGCGTAAGCGTTCAGCACCGAGATGACCACGGCGAAGATGGCGACCAGGCCCGAGATGAAGAACGAGTTCCAGAGCTTCTGGGGGAAAGCGACGCGGTTCCAGAAGTTGATGATGCCGTCGAAGTTGAGCGCTGCGGGCCACTGCAGCGGGCCGCCACTGGCGTAGTCAGAGGGCGACTTGAACGAGTTGATGAGAATGAGGTAGAACGGCACCGCAATGGCGAGGCCGACCACAATAGCGCCGGTGAGCAGCAGCCAATCGGCCACGGTGCGCTTGGATTTCTTCTTACGCGGAACGAACTTCGTGGTTCGCCCGATGCTGTCGATGGTGGCCATCAGCGCCCACTCTCCGCTCGTTCTGCCCGGTTCTGGGCTTTGATGAAGAACACAGCCACGACGATGGTCACGATCGTGAGCGCCGTCGCGATGGTGGCGCCGTAGCCGACTTGCTGGCTCTGGAAGAACTCGCTGTACGAGTAGTAGCTGGGCACGATGGTCGCCGTGCCGGGGCCGCCACGGGTCAGCGTGTAGATGGGGCCGAACACCTTGAGCGCGGCGATGGTGCTGGTGAGCGTGACGACGAAGATCTCTGGCCGGATGATCGTGACGGTGATCGAGCGGAACCGCTGGAACCAGTTCGCCCCGTCGAGCTCTGCTGCCTCGTACAGCTCGGGGTCGACCCGCTGCAGTGCTGCCATGAAGATGACGACCGGGTAGCCCAGCTGCACCCACACCATGACGAACATGATGCTGAGAAGCGCCGTGTCGGGGCTGCCGAGCCAGTTGTGCTGCAGGCCCCCCAGCCCGACGGCGGAGAGCACGTCGTTGAGGGCGCCGTTGTCAGGGCGCAGGATCCAGCCGATCACGACGGCCGCGATGGCCACGGGCAGAATCTGCGGCAGATAGTAGGTGGCCCGCAGAAAGCTGGCCACACGGCCGCCGAACTTCTTACCGACCAGGTCGAACAGCATGGCGGCGAGAACCAGGCCGAGCAGCGTGGGAACGATCACCATCGCCACAATCATGGCGATGCTGTTGCCGAAACTGGTCCAGAACTTGGCGTCGCCCATGAGCTCGACCCAGTTGTCGAGACCGATGAACTTGGGCGGCTTGATACCGCGGTACGACGTGAAGCTGAGGTAGATGTTCCAGATCAGCGGGATGACCACGATGACGGTGAGCAGAACGAAGCCGGGAATCAGGTAGAGCCAGAAGCCGCCCCCGCCTTTTCCGCTGTTGGGCAACAACGACTCTTCATGCACCCGGGTCTTCTTCACTCGGGTGGTGCTGACTGTCGACGGCTTCGTCGACGTCTCTATCGTCGCCATGGCTCTGCCTTTCAAAATGACAACTGGATGATGAACAGAGGGCTCGGGGGAAGAACCGCCGATGAGCGGCGCCTCCCCCGAGTTCTGCTAACCCTTTTTGATGGTGTCGACGCCGGTCTGGTACTGGCCGCCGATTTCGGTGAGGAAGTCAGCGGGCGTCTTCGATCCGTTCACGAGCTCCTGCAGGCCGCCGTTCAGCTGGTCGTAGAAGGTCGGGGTGGGCCAGTCGGGGTAGAACGCCAGACCGTCGCGAGCCGTGAGCGTGTTGAAGTTGTCGATCAGCTCTTTGCTCTTCGGGTCGGTGATGTCACTGGCCGTCGCGGCGACAGGAATGCCACCGTTGTTGCCGATCAGGGCCTGGATGGGCGCGCTCATCGTGATGTCGATGAACTTGTAGGCCAGGTCTTTGTTCTTCGAGTTCTCAGGCACGACCCAGAGGTTTCCGCTCGAGCCCGGCGCCATTGTTGAACCGGGGAACAGGAACGATGACCACTGGAAGTTCGTGATCTCCTTCGTGAAGCGGCCGTACCACCACGAACCCGAGTAGAAGATCGGGTTCGTTCCCGCCTCGAACGCGGTACCGGCGTCTTCGGCCTTCAGGCCGGTGACACTGCTCGAGATGTAGCCCTTGTCGACCCAGTCTTTGATCGTGTTGGCTGCGAAGGTGAAGTCGGCGTCGTGGAAGTCGACGGTGCCGGTGTACGTCTGGTAGTCGGTGACCCACTTGCGCGTCGCGTTCGACAGGGCGAGCTGGTAGAACAGCTGGCCGAGCGGGTACTCGGCGGCCGATTCGGCCAGCGGCGTGATGCCGTTGTCTTTGAACGTCTTCAGCGCAGCCTCGAACTGGTCGAAGGTGGTGGGAACCGTGATGTTGTACTTGGCGAACATGTCTTTGTTGTAGTACACGTCGACGAACTCACCGTAGTTGGGAATGCCGTAGTAACTGCCAGAGCCCATGATGCCCTTCTCGTCGTACGTGGCGGTGGTCTGCAGCGACGGGGCGAGTTTCTTGTCCCAGCCGTAGGCCGCAACAGCGGAGTCGAGGTTTGACAGCAGGCCCTGGCTGGCCAGCAGGCCGGCCGTCGCGTTGCCCTTGTTGTACTCGAGAATGTCGGGGGCCGCATCCGAGTTCAGCACCTGGCTGGCGGTCGAACGGATCCCCTCGAAGCTCTTCGCTTCGAACTTCACAGTCGCGCCGGTCTCTTTCTCGAATTCGGCGATCGACGCCTTCCAAGCGATGCCCATTGCGCTGGTGTCGTCTTCGTAGTCCCACAGGGTGATCGACTTGCCCTTTCCGTCGGGGCTGGTGTTCACACTGTCGGTGCTGCTCGAACTGCTCGAACCGGCCGAGCAGCCAGCGAGCAGTAGTGCGCTGGCAGCCATGATGGCTCCCGCGGCGAGAAGTCTCGTGCGCATCAAATACCTCCTTGTAAGTGAAGCGGAGGCCCATGGTGCTGGGCAGCCACTCCGATGCCATTTGTTTACATCCACAACATACGCAATGTCCAGGTCATTTTGCAAGAGCGATTCCGGATGCCCGCGACACCTTCACGCGGCTTGACCCCGGTAATCGCAGCGAACGCGCGAATTTTCGCCGACATGGTGTCGCGTATCGAGATTAGTTTGTTACAAACACAAACAACCCGAAGCGGGCTCGACGAAGGCTCGGTGACGGCTCGGCGCGAGACTAGACCGACAGAATTGCGGCCGGATCGAACAGGAGTTCAGAGAACACGAGCTCACCCGCCCCGATCAGAAGCTGCTCCGCACCGAGCACAGCCGGTGCGATGACGAGATGCTCCCGCGACGCCGCGATCGACTCGTTGGCGACGGTCGCGATCGCATTCTCACCCTCACCGACCAGGGCCGACAGAAATCCACCCACGATCACGAGGCTCGGATTGAACAGGTTCACGGCGTTGCGCACGGCGATGCGAAGCAGTGCGCGGTCGTGTTCGACGAGGGCTGCCACCCGAGCGTCGGTCGACGACGCGACCGCCTCGACCAGCAGGTCGGCCTGCGAGGGGTGAAGGCCCACCGACTCGAGCAGTGCCGCCTGCGTGACCTCGGCTTCGAAGCATCCGGTGGCCCCACACGGGCAGAGAGCACCGTTTGAGGCGACGAAGGTGTGGCCGAATTCAGAGGCGTACCCCTCGGCGCCCACCAGCAGCTGGCCCCCGATGATGACGCCACCGCCGATGCCGCTGGCCCCTCCGATGAAATAGACCAGATCGTCGACTCCCCTGCCGGCACCGAAGACGCCCTCGGCGCGCATGCCCAGCTGGGCTCCGTTGGCCGCGACCGTGCGGTATCCCGTTGCCTGGGCCATCATCTCGGTGAGCGGTTCGTCTACCCAGCCGAGGTGGTCGGCGCTTCGCACCTGGCCGTCGCTGAGGCGCACCAGGCCCGGAACAGCGAGCCCGATGCCGACAACCCGCAGTTGGCCCTCTTCGCCCGCCAGCAGCCCGGCAACGGCCGCGCGAGTGATCTCCACGACCTCGTGAGACGACGGTCCCCCGCCTGTCTCGATGCGTACGCGCTTGATCAGCAGCCCGCCCAGACTCACGAGGCCCACGTGAATGGCGTCGACCTCCGGGTTGACGGCGATGGCGACGACCGAGCGCGACGGATGCACGATGGGGCTCGGGCGACCTGCGCGGTTGCCCGGGCCGATCGCGGGCATGCTCTCGTAGACGAGTTCGAGGTCACGCAGTTCACCGACCAGCACGCCCACCGTCGAGCGGTTGAGGCCGGTCAGCCGGGTCAGCTCCGCCCGCGAGAGATGGCCTTCGCGGTGCACAAGACCCAGGATTCGGGCGAGGTTGGTGCGCCTGAGTTCTTCTGTCGTGCCGCTCGCTACGCCGGGCCGTTGCGGGAGGTCGGCTGGCTGGGACATGTCACGACCCTACCGGGCCGCCGAAGCTCTCGGAGCTGACAGAGCGCGAGGTCAGTGCAGTACAGCGACGATGACCAGCACCGCGGTCACTGCGGTGAGCAGAGAAAGGCCCGTTGCCGTGAGTGCGCGCTTCGCCGCAGCGTTCGGGTCAATGGAGCGCGAAACTTCGGTTTGTGTCATGACGATCTCCTTCGACCAGTCTGTCGGCTTGCCCACAGAATATCAGCCGTGCCTGCTCTGGGCAGGTGAATCACCGCCCCAGAGCAGGGGGTGGGCCCGCAATCGTCGGCCCTTCAAACGAAGAAATCCCGCCGTCGGCATTTCTGCAGGCGGCGGGAGGGTGGTGCACCCCCCGGGACTTGAACCCGGAACCCACTGATTAAGAGTCAGTTGCTCTGCCAATTGAGCTAGAGGTGCTTGGCGGCTCAGTGAACAACCCGAGCCGACGACAAACATTACCATGAGTCTGACGGGCCGTTCGACCCGCACCGCAAACCCCGAGGAGTACGACCGTGCCCGATGTTTCGAACCGCCTCACCGCGGGCCAGGCTGCGCCTGATTTCACGCTGAAGAACGAAAGCGGTACCGACGTTTCGCTGTCGCAGTTTCGCGGACAGAAAGTTGTCGTGTACTTCTACCCGGCAGCGAACACGCCGGGTTGCACCACTGAAGCGTGCGATTTTCGCGACAACATCAATTCGTTGAAGGGCGCCGGCTACCAGGTGCTCGGCATTTCGAAAGACTCCCCGAGCGTGCTGGCCGGGTTTGCCGAGGCGCAGGGGTTGAACTTTCCGCTGTTGTCAGACACCGACCTCGAGGTGCACAAGGCGTACGGCGCGTACGGCGAGAAGTCGCTCTACGGCAAGACGGTCACCGGGGTTCTGCGTTCGACCTTCGTCGTCGACGAAGAGGGCGCCATCACGTTGCCGCTCTACAATGTGAAGGCCACCGGCCACGTGGCGTCGCTGCGCAAGAAGCTGAAGATCGACGCGTAGCAGGCGCACGCCCGGTCACGCCGCGACCACGCCTGCCGGCAACCGGGGCTGGCGCCAGGGCTGGTGTTCTCACACGTCGCGACGCGTGACCGCCACAACAGGGGGCGACAGCAGCAGGGCGACACCCAGAAGCGCGACGACCAGTAACGGCCATCCGTCTGCCGGCTCGGCGAACAGACCCTGAAAGCAGCAGATGGCGATGACGATCTGCAGTGCCTGCCAGGTGAGCGCTGCGCCACGGGTCCAGCTGCGCATGCGAAAGGTTCCGATGGCCACAACCAGCACCCACAGCCCCGCCGCGAAGACGAGAACGATGAGGGCCACGGCCGTGGCGACGGAGTCGGCGGTAGCGAGGGTGAGCTCGGCCACCAACCAGGCCCCTGTGCCGAGCAGCCCGATGGCCTCGATGAGCAGCACGACGCCCAGCAGCACAAGCAGCACGGGCCGACGAAAAGGGGCGACCGGATGCCCGGATTCAGGGCTGGCGGCCCCATCGGATCGATCGCTCATCAGTGCCCGCCTTCAGAAAAACCTTGATTTGCCACTACCAGTATGCGACCATATTTGAGGTCGATTGTTGCTCACAATGTCGTGGGGGTGCGACGTGAGATTAATCCCAAGCACCCAAATGCTGGTCTGTACACTACCCGTGCGTCAACGCACAGGTATGTGAGGCACTGACATCGAACCGGTGAATACCCACGCCGGTTCGACTCGTTGTGTGCAGTGAAGCAGAAGAGCGGTCGAACTGAAAACCCGAATCTTAGGTCGTTCGACCGAAGCATCCGCAACACCCAAGGAGTACCCCCAATGGATTGGCGCGACAAGGCCGCCTGCTTGACAGCAGACCCCGAACTATTCTTCCCCGTCGGCAACACCGGCCCGGCCGTCGACCAGATCGACAAGGCGAAAGCTGTCTGCTCTCGCTGTTCCGTCACCGAGATCTGCCTGCAGTACGCCCTCGAAACCGGTCAAGACTCCGGCGTCTGGGGTGGCCTCAGCGAAGACGAGCGCCGCGCCCTGAAGCGCCGCGCCGCACGCGCCCGCCGCGCTTCCTGATCGATCCGCCGGCTTCCCTGAAGGGCGAGCCGGCGGTGTTCAGCCTTTCGCTAGCGCTTCTTGAGCCAGCGGAACGGAATCTCGATCGTCACGACTGTTCCGCTGCCCACCATGGTGTGCCAGTCGATGATTCCGCCCAGTTCGCCCTGGATGAGGGTGCGCACGATCTGCGTACCCAGCCCCGAACCGACCTTGCCCTCTGGCAGGCCTGAACCGGTGTCACGCACCTCGACAGTGAGCGTCTCTTCTGAGCGGCTCGCCACAATCGCGACCTCGCCCTCCTGTCCGGCCAAGCCGTGCTCTACCGCATTCGTGACGAGTTCGGTGAGCGCCAGGGCCAGAGGCGTGGCGTATTCGCTCGGCAGCACGCCGAAACTACCGCTGAACTTGGGGTGCACCGTCGTATTGTGCGCCGACGCGACCTCGGTCACGAGCATGAGCACGCGCTCGAAGACCACGTCGAAGTCGACCTTCTGGCTGAGGCCCTCTGACAGGGTGTCGTGTACGACCGCGATGGCAGCCACCCGTCGCATCGCCTGCGACAACGCGTCTTTGGCATCGTCGGAGTGAGTGCGCCGCGCCTGAATGCGCAGCAGTGACGCCACCGTCTGCAGGTTGTTCTTCACCCGGTGGTGAATCTCGCGGATCGTCGCGTCTTTCGTGATCAGCTCACGTTCGTCGTGACGCAGTTCGGTCACGTCTCGGCAGAGCACAATGGCGCCGAATCGCTGGCCCCGCGTGCGGAGCGGAATGGCGCGCAACGACACCGTGACACCCTTGGCCTCGATGTCGGTTCGCCACGGCGCACGACCGGTGACCACCAGGGGCAGCGATTCGTCGACCACGAGCGTGCCATTGAGCAGCTGAGTGGTGACCTCGGCCAGCGACTGGCCTTCGAGTTCTTCGACGAAACCCATTCGATTGAAGGCCGAGAGGCCGTTCGGGCTCGCGAACGTGACTATTCCGTCGGTATCGAGCCGGATGAGACCGTCGGATGCCCGGGGGGCGCCCCTGCGCGGCCCTGTAGGTGCACCCAGGTCGGGAAAGTCGCCTGCCGCAATCATCGCGAACAGGTCGTTGGCGCACTCGTTGAAAGTGAGTTCCTGACGGCTCGGAGTGCGGGCCTCGCTCAGGTTGGTGTGGCGCGTCACGACGGCGATGGGCTTGTCAGTGGTCTTCATGTCGCTCTGCGAGATTCGACGCAGCACCGGTACCGCACGAACACGCGTAGGCGTCTCTTCGTACCAATCGGGGGCGGCGGTGTCGACGATCTGCGAACTCTCGTACGCATCGGTGACCTGCTTGCGCCACTCGGCCTTCACGTTCTGGCCCACGAAGTCGCGGTAGAACAGCGTCGCCGAGCTGGATGGCCGGGCGTGGGCCACGGCGACGAAGCTGCCATCGCTCGAAGGCACCCACAGCACGATGTCGGCGAACGCCAAGTCGGCCAGCAGCTGCCAGTCACCGACCAGGAGGTGCAGCCATTCGATATCGGCTTCGGTGGAATTGCCCTGCGCCAGGACGAGATCGCTCAGAGTGGACACGCGCTCTAGCCTACGGCGAAACGAGACGGCCCTCACTCCACGCGGTAGGGCTCCATCCCAACCCGCAGCCACAGCGTCTTATCCACAGAGCACTCCAGATGCTTTACACCCTCGTGCGCACCTGCTTTAGTTACAGCACCCGAGTTTTCTGAGAACCTCTCACATCTATCCAGCCAGTTCTTCGACGGCCACACACCCAGCGGCCACCGGGCAATTCGGCGTCGTCACCGGAAGTCACACAATGAGCCAACCCCTGACCATCACTGCCACTGCATCGGTCACCGCCACCGCATCGGTCACCGCCACCGCATCGGCTACCGCCCCCGCATCAGCTACAGCCCCCGCACAAGCCACCGAGCAGGCTCACCAGCTGTACGCGGTCGATACACCGGCGCCCGTGGCGGTCGAGCAGTTTCTCGAAAGCCTGACCCGCTGTGTGCTCGAAGTTCTGGCCGGAGTTCGAGACCTCGACCAACTCGCCCGATGGGTTTCAGAAGACGTCTACCAGAACCTCACGCGAAGGGTGGTTCTCTCTTCGCGGGCGAGGCAGGTCAAGGGCCAACGGCTTATTCGCCCGACCTTCAGCATCGGCCGAACGGTGGTCAGCGAACCGTCGCCCGGCATCATCGAGGGCGTCGTCATCGTGCACGGTAAAGCCCGAACTCGCGCGGTGGCCCTGCGGCTGGAGCGCCTCGGCGCCAGGTGGCGCGCCAGCGCCGTCACCGTGCTGTGACGGCGCATCAGCGAGACAACGAACTCGAAGTCGAAAGCGAACTCGAAGTCGAACTACTTCTTCTTGGTCTGCGAGCGACGTTCGGCGCGATTCACAGGTGCGGCACCGGCCGGCGTCTTCTGCCCGAAGGCTCCCGTGACGGTGGGTGCGGGCGGTGTTGCCGCTCCCGAACGGGGTGACGAACCCCCAGAGCGACCGTTCTGAGCCGCGGGCGGCACCGAACCTGCTCCGGGGGCACGGGGGCCCTGTTCGTCGGCCTGCTGTGCACGCTGGGCGCGGGCGGTGGCAGCCTGCTCGAGTTGGCCTCGCTGGTTGCGAACCTCGACTCCGCCGGAGTCGCTCGGTGCGGTGTAGCTGAGCTCTTCGACCTCGGCGCTGCCGGTTTCGAGCCCCTTCGCCTGAACGGTAGGAGCATCGACTGAGCCGGCCGGAGTGTTGACCTCGACCTCGAGGTTGAAGAGAAAACCGACAGCCTCTTCGCGAATCTGACCCATCATCTGCTGGAAGAGAGCGAAACCCTCGCGCTGGTATTCGACGAGCGGGTCACGCTGGGCCATTGCTCGCAGTCCGATGCCGTCTTTGAGGTAGTCCATTTCGTAGAGGTGGTCGCGCCAGCGACGGTCGATCACCGTCAGCACGACACGACGCTCGAGTTCGCGCATGGCCGACTCCCCGAGGGTGTCTTCGCGCGCCTGATAGGCGATCTGGGCGTCAGAGAGCACTTCGCGCGCTACGAAGTCGCGGCTGATCTTGCCGCGGCTGCCGGCCTCAGCGATGACCTCATCGATGCTGATCGAGATGGGGTAGAGGGTTTTCAGCTCAGTCCACATCGCGTCGAAGTCCCAGTCGTCGCCGTTGCCTTCGCCCGCGTGGGTCTCGAGCACGTCTTCGATGACGTCGTGCAAGAACTTCTGTGCGCGCTCGTGAAGATCATCGCCTTCGAGAATGTGACGACGGTCGCTGTAGATGGCCTCGCGCTGGCGGTTCAGAACGTCGTCGTACTTCAGAACGTTCTTGCGAATCTCGGCGTTGCGCCCCTCGACCTGCGACTGGGCGCTGCGAATGGCACGGGAGACGACCTTCGACTCGATGGCCAGATCGTCGGGCACATTGCCCCGGCCCATGAGGCTTTCGGCTGCCCCCGCGTTGAAGAGGCGCATGAGGTCGTCGGTGAGTGACAGGTAGAAGCGGCTCTCGCCCGGGTCGCCCTGGCGGCCACTTCGACCGCGCAGCTGGTTGTCGATGCGGCGGGACTCGTGGCGCTCGGTGCCGAGCACATAGAGGCCACCGGCCTCGACCACCTTCTCTGCCTCTTCTTCGACACTGCTCTTCACCCCGGCGAACACGTCATCCCACGCCGCTTCGTACTCGTCGGGTGTGTCGTTGGGGTTCAGGCCACGGGAGTTCATCTCGGCGACGGCCAGAAACTCGGTGTTGCCGCCGAGCATGATGTCAGTGCCTCGGCCGGCCATGTTGGTGGCCACGGTGACCGCACTGAGTCGGCCCGCCTGCGCGATGATGGCGGCTTCGCGTGCGTGGTTCTTCGCGTTCAGAACCTCGTGGCGCACGCCCTTCTTCGCCAGCAGGCGTGAGAGGTACTCGCTCTTCTCGACGCTGGTGGTGCCGACCAGAACCGGCTGCCCGGTAGCGTGGCGCTCGGCGATGTCTTCGACGACCTGCTCGAACTTCGACTGCTCGTTCTTGTACACGAGGTCGCTCTGGTCTTTGCGCTGCATGGGCCGGTTGGTGGGTATGGCAACCACACCGAGGCGATAGGTGCTCATGAACTCGGCGGCCTCGGTCTCGGCCGTACCCGTCATGCCGGCGAGCTTCTCGTAGAGACGGAAGTAGTTCTGCAGGGTGACCGTGGCGAGGGTCTGGTTCTCGGCCTTGACCGTGACGCCCTCTTTCGCCTCGATGGCCTGATGGATACCCTCGTTGTAACGGCGCCCGGCGAGGATGCGGCCAGTGTGCTCGTCGACGATCAGAACCTCGCCGTTCATCACGACGTAGTCTTTGTCTTTCTTGAACAGCGCTGAGGCCTTCAGCGAGTTGTTCAGGAACGAGATGAGCGGGGTGTTGGCCGACTCGTAGAGGTTGTCGATGCCGAGGTAGTCTTCGACCTTCTCGATGCCGGGCTCGAGAATACCGACCGTGCGCTTCTTCTCGTCGATCTCGTAGTCTTCTTCGGGCACGAGGCGCGTGGCGATCGAAGCGAACTCGGTGAACCAGCGGTTTGCCTCACCCGACGCGGGGCCCGAGATGATGAGCGGGGTGCGAGCCTCGTCGATGAGAATGCTGTCGACCTCGTCGACGATGGCGAAGTTGTGGCCGCGCTGCACCATGTCGGAGGCCTGCCAGGCCATGTTGTCGCGCAGATAGTCGAACCCGAACTCGTTGTTGGTGCCGTATGTGATGTCGGCGGCATACTGCTCGCGGCGCTCTGGCGGGGTCTGGCCGCTCAGGATGACGCCCGTGGTCATGCCGAGGGCGCGGAACACGCGGCCCATCAGCTCGCTCTGGTAGTTCGCGAGGTAGTCGTTCACCGTGACAATGTGCACGCCGGTGCCCGCAATGGCATTGAGGTAGGCCGGCAGCGTAGCGACCAGCGTTTTTCCCTCTCCGGTCTTCATCTCGGCGATGTTGCCGAGGTGAAGGGCGGCGCCACCCATGAGCTGTACGTCGAAGTGACGGAGGCCGAGGGTACGGCGAGACGCCTCGCGTACCGCCGCGAAAGCCTCTGGCAGCAGGTGGTCGAGACTCTCGCCCTCTTCGAAGCGTTCTCTGAGGCGAGGAGTCTCGTCTTTGAGCTCGTCGTCGGTGAGGTGGGTGAAGTCTTCTTCTAGTGCATTGATTGCCTTCGCGTAGTTCTCGAGACGACGAAGAACGCGGCCCTCGCCTACACGAAGAACCTTTTCTAGAACTGAAGCCACAGCGAATCTCCTACAACAGTCGCGGCCATGATCCAGCCGGTGATCGTAGTAATACTAGTTCTCATTTCTGAATGTCTTCAGAACACATACTGTGCCCGAAACAGAAGCGGGGGCGCGATGCGCCTTCGCGCACCGCACCCCCGCTTCTCAAGAAGCCTCCGCTACGAGAACGCCCGTTCCGGCTCCCGGCTGACGGCAGCCATCGGTGAGGCGTGCTCGTCGAGGCCGATGACTCCGTAGTCCCACCCCTTGCGCCGATAGACGACACTCGGGCGCAGGGTCTCCTGGTCGATGAAGAGGTAGAAGTCGTGACCCACGAGCTCCATCAGGTAGAGCGCATCGTCGACCGTCATCGGCGATGCCGCGAACACCTTCTTGCGAATGACCACGGGCGACCACTCTTCTTCTGCGAGTTCGGCTGCCGTTTCGACCTCGGCCTCGGCCTCGGCGAGAACGGGAACAGCACCAGTCGTCGCACGGGCGAGCACGTCGGCCTCTGCCGGCACGACATCGATCACGGTGAAACCGTCTGAACTCGCCTCGCGCAGCGAAACAGGCCGGTGCTGCCCGCGGTGCACCTTCTTGCGGTCTTTCGCGCGGCGCACCCGCTCCATCAGTTTGGCCAGCGCCAGGTCGAACGCGACGTACTTGTCACTGCCCGCACTCTCGGCACGCACGATCGGGCCTGGCCCGATGAGGGTGAGCTCGACACGGTCGTCTCCCGAGGTGCCCTGCGAACTGTGTCGGCACACCTTGATCTCGAGCGCCAGGGCCCGGTCGGCGAGGTGGGAGACCTTTTCGCTCTTCTCGGTGGCGTAGCTCCGAAAACGATCGGTGATCCCTAGGTTTCGGCCTGTGATGTTGATCTCCATGGCAATCTCCTAGTCTCAAAAAGACGCGCCGCCGTGGGGTCAGGGCGAGTTCTTCCGCGCCTTTTCCCCGAGCGTAGTCCCCTCACCCGGGTCTGTCACGGCGCTACCCTGAATGCTCCCCCGGATCAGCTGAACGCTCGACGGCAGAGACACCCGCACGCCGCTCTGTGAACGCGAGGGTGGCCGCCCCGCGCACCCGCACTCCCCCGTGTTCGAGGGCCCGGCGGCACTCGAGCAGGGTCGCTCCGGTCGTGACGACATCGTCGATGAGCAGTACGTCGCGGCAGGAAAACCCTGCTATGACTTTCGTGCGAAGTCGCACCGAGCCGGCTAGGTTCGCCTGTCGCGCCGCGACGCCGAGACCCGCCTGGTCTGCGACGCGGCGCCCCACAGAGAGGGCCGCAACGCTCGAGCGCCCACCGCCGGCACGCTCTGCCAGAAGAGACACCGGGTTGTACCCGCGCAGACGGTTGGCGGCCCGCGACGACGGGGCCGGTACCAGAACGGCGTCTGCGGGCAGACCGAGCGCGAGGGTTGCGGCCGTGACGGCTTCGGCGAGAGGCCGCGCGAGCGCCCGTGTTGCATCAGTGCGGCCGTGCTCTTTGAAGGCGGAGAGTGCCTCTTTCACCACCCCGTCGTAGGCAAGGGCCGACCACACGAGCAACGGCGGCCTGGCGGCTTGGCGCACCCGCAGTGCCACCGCGCCGCCCCTGCCAAGGGTCAACCCTGGCAGGCAGGCGTCACAGACCGCCCGGTCGGCTCGGTGGCACGCCACGCACTCGGTGGGAAACAGCACGCCGAGCGCGTCGGCCAGCGGAGACAGGATGTTCATACGCCCATGCTGCCCCGGGCATCCGGAACCACACCGGCAGACCGAGAACTCTGTGGAGAACTGAGCGCACAGAAAGCCTGTGCACAAGCGCGCAGAAGCTACATCTGCGTGGCGATGAACCCGATGTTCTTCGCGGTGGTCTGCCAGCCGCTGCCTCGCTGTTGCTGCAGTTCGCCGTCTTTTGTGAGCAGCCAGAGACCCGACACATCGTTGCCGCCGACGATCGACACCGCATTGTCAGGAACCGCGAGCGGCGCACTGCTGCCGCCGATCTGCTGCAGCACCAGATGTTCGCCGCTCGGCGAGACGGTCAGCGACGCCACATTCGACTGATCGACCCAGGTTGCGTCGACCGGGGTTCCGGCCCCTGTGGCGAGGGTGACCGGGCTGCCGAGCCGCACCGGGGCACCGTTCTTATCGCGGAGAATCGCAGCGACCAGCAGGCGCGGCACCCCGTCGGCGACGGTGAAGGCGAGCACCCGGGTTCCGTCGCGCGAGACGTTCAGCGAGGTGATGCCCGTCGCGCCGTCCCAACTGGCAGCGACCGGATGCACGGTGCCATCGCTCCCGTACGCCTGAATGTCTCCGGGCGAGGCTCTGGGAACCGTCCACACGAAGCCCGACGAATCGAGCGACGGCGGTACGAGGCCCGGCCGAGTGTCGACCAGCACGGGCGCGTTCGACCCCGGCTGCACGGCATACACACCCGCAGCGGTACCCACCGCCGACACCGTGGCCGACGAGGTCGCCGACACCGGCGAGAGCGCCTGCACCTTGTCACTCACCGAGGGCACGGGAATCAGCGAGCCACTCGAGAGATTGCCGAACTGGTTCGCCGTCTCGACGAGCGGCCGTGAATCGACGCGCGGATTCGTGACCGGCGCGAACCCCGGCGCGATCGTGACCGGGTTCTGGTTGACGGTGATCGCCACACTCGCCACACTCGCCACGGTGCCGAGGCTCTCGTCGAGCTGCGCCTGCATGCGCTGCAGGGTCTGCTGCGACTGGGAGAGCACCTGGTTCGACAGGGGCACGTTCGCCGTACCCGAGCTCACGACCACTGAGGTGGTCTCGGTGCCGTCGGGGAAGGCCGTGACCACCGCGCCCTGGCCGAGCCACGGCGTGGGGCCGACGAGCAGTGCCCGCACCACCCGGGTACTCGTGGTTTCATCTTTGGGAAACCAGCGAATGTCGGGCACCAGAAAGCTGTAGGTCGGGTCGAAGAAATACAGCGCGTGCGAGCTGAACACCTGCTCGAAGCGCAGCTGCTGCAGGATGATTCCCGGGTTGGCAAGGCTGATGCGCCACTGGCCACCCTCCTGGCTGAAGGTGAACGGCAGGGTGACCGATGACGACGACGCGCTCTCCTGGTACTCGCCCGTTGCATCGATTTCGGCCTGGGGCGTGACGCCCACCGTCATGGTGGTGTCGGAGGTGACCGTGAGCGCGGGCTGGCCGGCGTCGATCAGCACGCCCGCATTCGGATCCCACTGCTTCGAGAAGTCGCGCGTCAAGAACTGCCGGGCGACCTTGTAGTCGTTCTGCGGGCTGGCGGCGGCCTGCAGAAACCCGCTCAGAATCTCGGCCTGGCTCGCGTTTGTGACGGGGCCCGACGGCAGCAGAATGAAGTCGCCGTCGTTGGGCGTGGCACTCACGGTCTGCGAGTGAACGTCGCCGGTGTCGGGGATGCCCGTGCAGCCGGCGATCGCGAGAACGACGAGAGCGGCGGCGGCCAGGGCAGGGCCGAGGCGGCGTGAGCGGTCAGCCACGGGCATCCGGCACCCCCGCATGGCCGGAATCGGCGTCACCCTCGGCATCGAGCGGCGGCAACGGAAGCGGCGACGTACCGGCCCGCTGCCCATGCACCCGCGGGAGGGTGAGCCGGAAGCAGCTGCCCGCCCCGCTCTCAGACCACACCTCGAGTGCGCCGCTGTGCAGCGCAGCGTCTTCGAGGGAGATGGCGAGGCCGAGGCCCGTACCGCCGATGGTGCGTTTGCGCGACGGATCGGCCCGCCAGAACCGCTCGAACACGCGCTCAGCCTCGAGGGCGCTCATACCGATGCCGTAGTCACGCACCGAAAGCGCGATGGCCGAGACGTTGCTGTCGATCGAGACCACGATGGGGCGGCCCTCGCCGTGCTCGATGGCGTTGCCGAGAAGGTTGCCCACGATGCGGCGGATACGCCGGGCGTCGATCTCGACCTCGACGTGCCCGCCCGGTGCGTCGATGAGCAGCTCAGACCCGGCCGAGTCGGCCAGGGGGCGCATCTGGTCGATGGCGTCTTCGGCGAGACGCACGAGATTGGTGGCCTCGACGTTGAGGTCGGCCGAGCCCGCGTCGAAGCGGCTGATCTCGAGCAGGTCGTTCAGCAGCAGCTCGAATCGCACGGTCTGGGTGTGCAGCAGCTCGGCGGTGCGACCAATGGCCGGCTCGAAGCTGTCGCGCTGGTCGAAGAGCACGTCGCCGGCCAGACGAATGGTCGTGAGCGGGGTTCGCAGTTCGTGCGATACGTCAGAGACAAATCGCTGTTGCAGCTGCGAGAGGTCTGCCAGCTGCGTGATCTGCCCCTGCATGCTGTCGGCCATGCCGTTGAACGAGCGGGCCAGGGTTGCGATGATGTCGTCGCCCTTCTCTGGTATTCGAACCTCCAACTCGCCGCTTGCGAGCTTCTGGCTGGTCTCGGCGGCCACCCGAATGGGTTCGATGACGAGCCGAACGATCACCCACGCGACCATGGCGATGAGCAGGGTGAGCAGCAGGCCGGCCACCCAGAGGGTCTGCTGCACGAACTGCAACGTCTGGTCTGAGTCAGAGAGGTTGTAGCCGAGGTAGAGCAGATACTGCCCCGAACTCGGAATAGTGAGCGGTGTGCCCACGATGATGCCCGGGTCGGTGCCGCCGTCACCGTTGCTCAGCGGGCGCGACTGCCAGTACTGCGTCTGCGTGCCCGAACCCGCTGCCACTTCGTCGCGAAGCTGGGTCGAGATGACGCCCGTCGTCAGTTCGGGGCTGGCGAAGGGCAGAAACGACGTGGCACCCTGGTCTTGGCCGGGGGCCGCGTAGATGGCGATCAACCGCGACGACGAGGATGCCCGAATGCTGGTCTGCGCCGAATCGAGCAGTGTGCTCGCCGACGCCTCGCTCGACGCGTCAGACGCGTCGAAGATGTTCTGCGCCGCCGTGGCCGCACGGTTCGCGTCGAGCAGCACCTGGTTCAGCCGCGAGTGGAACAGGTCGTTGCCGATGCTGACCGACGTGTAGATTCCCGCGCCGAGCAGAGCCACCATGGTGAGGGCGATCGTGATGGTGATGGTGCGAAACTGCAGCGACCGGCGCCACCATCCTGCGAGTTGGCGCGGCCACGCGCGCCACTCCTGCGCCAGAAAGGGACCGATGCGCGTGTGGCCGGGCGGGCCCAGCGGCGCGACCGAACTCACCACAGCACACCGTCACTCACAACTTCACCGCGCAACACCTCAGACCACGGCGCCGGCCCGGTAGCCCACACCGCGCACCGTCATCACGATGCTCGGGTTGTCGGGATCTTCCTCGACTTTGGCCCGCAGTCGCTGCACGTGCACATTGACGAGTCGAGTGTCTGCCTTGTAGTGGTAGCCCCACACCTGCTCGAGCAGCATCTCGCGGGTGAAGACCTGCTGCGGCTTCGACGCAAGCGCGTGCAACAGGTCGAATTCGAGCGGCGTGAGGTTGATGCGGGCTGCGCCCCGACGCACCTCGTGCCCGGCAACATCGAGCTCGAGGTCGCCGATGCGCAGGTGCTCCGAGGCCGACGTGGCCGCAGCCGCCGGCCGCAGCCGGGTGCGGATGCGCGCCACCAGCTCCTTCGGATTGAACGGCTTCACGATGTAGTCGTCGGCGCCCGACTCGAGCCCCTTCACCACATCGGTGGTGTCTGACTTTGCCGTCAGCATGATGATGGGAACGCCCGATTCGGCGCGGATCAGCGCACACACCTCGATGCCGTCGATGCCCGGCAGCATGAGGTCGAGCAGTACCAGGTCGGGCTTGGTCGTCTGAAAGACGCCGAACGCCTCAGAGCCGTCGGCACAGAAGATCGGTTCGAAATTCTCGGTGCGCAAGACGATGCCGATCATTTCAGCGAGCGCCGGATCGTCATCGACCACGAGTATGCGAGCATCCATAGCTCATAGGCTAGTCGAGGGTGCACTCTGCCCGCCGCTGGCCGACTACGAACATGCTCGAAGAAGAGGAACAAACGATGCAGTCACGGCTGTTGGCCGGCAGAGCGGTGTCGGCTGTGCTGTTCGGCGGGGCGTCGCTCAGTTTTCGAACCGAGCTGAGCGAAGACGAGCGCCGGGCCGGCCTGCGGCTCGCGCTCGATTGCGGGCTGACGTTCGTCGACACCGCGCTCGCGTACTCGACGGCCGATGAACCGCATTCGAGCGAGCGGATGATCGGCGAGGTGCTGCGCGAACGCGGGTGGGTCGGGGGTGTGGCTGGCGCTGGTTCTGGTGCTGCTGAACCGGGCTTCGCGGGTGCTGCCGAACCGGGCCTCACGGTCGCGACGAAGGGCGGCCACTACCGCGACGGAGAGCGTTTTCCTATCGACAACCGCCCGGAGAAGCTCGAGCGCGATGTGCACGGCAGCCTCGAGGCGCTGGGCGTCGACCGCCTCGACCTCTACTATCTGCACCGGCACGACGAGAACGTGCCCATCGAACACAGTATCGAGGCGCTGGCCGCGATGCAGGCCCAGGGGCTCATCCACCGCATCGGAGTGTCGAATGTCGACCTCGCTGAGCTGAGGCGCGCGCAGAGCGTGGCAGCGATCGCCGCGGTGCAGAATCCGCTTCGGCACGCAGCCGACTCTGGTCAGCGCGAAGTGGTGGCCGCTGCAGAAGCGGAGGGGCTGCTCGTGCTGTTCTATTCGCCGCTGTCGGTGATGAACCCGTCGGCAAACCCGTCGTCTGCGGTCGACTCGTCTGCCGCGACGGGCGCAGTGGGCTTTGCGAACGCGCCGCGAATTCGCGAACTCGGCGAACGCCTCGGCGCCACGCCCCAGCAGTTGGTGCTCGCATGGGCGCTGGGCCTCAGCCCCGCCGCGGCGGTGGTCAGCGGCGCAATGTCGGCGACGAGCATCCGGGAGTCTGCCGCGGCGGCCTCGCTGAGTCTGAGTCCGGATGACCGGCTGAGCATCGAGCGGGCGCTGCCGCAGTGAATACTGCTCAGCTTCTCGCCGGGTGCCACCGCAGTGTGCGAACATGGTGGCGTGAAAGTGCCGCGAGGCACGGCGTGGGTGGGCACGCTTCGAAACGGAATGAGGAACACCGTTGAGTGACGATCACAGCGAGCAGGGTGCTTCGGCGAGCGCGGGGGGTGCGCCGGGAGCCGCAGCGGATGTGCCGCGGTACGGCGAGTACGCGCAGGCTCCGCCGTCTGCCGCTGCACCGGGGTATGAGGGGTATCCGCCGCCGGCGCAGCCGGGGTACGGGGCGCCGCAGTATGCGTACGCGCCAGGCGCGACGCCGACCGGTGCGAGCAGCGAGCAATGGGCGCCGCCGCCGAAGCCCGGGCTGATTCCGCTGCGGCCGCTGGGGTTCGGAACACTGCTCGGCACCCCGTTTCGAGTGCTGCGACGCAATGCTGGGCCCACGTTCGGAAGCGCCCTGATCATCCAGTTCGTGATCGTGCTGATCACGGCGCTCTTCGTGGGGGGCGCGACGTTCTTCGCGATCACCCGGGTGTCGTCGGCGAGCGCTGCCGATCGTAACTCGATCGTGGCCGGGTCTGTGGCGATCGTCGCCCTCTCGACCCTCATTCCGCTCGCGTTCGCACTCGTGTCGAGCGCGCTGCTGCAGGGCATCCTGGTGTTGGAGGTGTCACGCGAGGTTCTCGGTGAGAAGCGCCGCATGGGCGAACTCTGGAAAGCCGCCGCCAAACGGCTCTGGCCGCTGGTGCTCTGGATTCTGCTGCAGGCCATGGTCGCGGTTGTTGCCCTCAGCATTGCCGTGGGCATCGTGGTGCTGTTGACATTCATCGGGCCCGTGGGTGTCGCTCTTGCCGTTGTCGCGGGCATCCTGTTCGGGCTGGGCCTCGTGGTGCTGGCGGCGTGGCTCACCACGAAGCTCTCGCTGGTGTCGTGCGCCATCGTGCTCGAGGGGCTCGGCGTGCGGGCGGGCATCGTGCGGTCGTGGCGGCTGACGAACCGTTCGTTCTGGAAGACGCTCGGAACCGAGTGGCTGGTCAACGCCATCGTCTACATTGCAGCGCAGGTGGTCACCCAGCCGATCTCATTCATCTTCGGCATCGTCATCGGCGTGGTGTTTCCGAACGGTGTCGGTGGGTCGAACGGGTCGGGAGGGTCGGTGAACACCGGCTCCATCGGGCTCGCGGTGGCGCTGTACGCGCTGGTCGTCGTGGTGCAACTGGTGTTCGGCGCGATCGCAGCGGTCGTTCAGGCCGCAACCGTCGCTGTCATCTACATCGACCTGCGTATGCGAACGGAGGGTCTCGACATCGAACTCGTTCGGTTCGTCGAGGCTCGCCAGGCCGGTCTGAGTACACCCGACGACGACCCGTTCAGGGTCAGCGTTCCCGCTGGGCGGGCATGATCGCAACCGGCCTCGGGGTTCTGACCGACATCCCCCTCGATCCCTCTGCTCCGGATGCCCGGCAGTGGCTGATCGACGAGCTCGCCAAACCCGAATACCAGGCCGCCAAACCCACGTGGCTCGACCAGGCCGCGTCGGCCGTGCGCGACTGGCTCGGCTCGCTGTTCGTTCCGTCGAGCGGAAATCTCGGCGGGCTGCTGCCGGTCGTCATCGTCACCATCGCGGTAGGGCTCGTCGTGGCGGCGTTCATCGTGTTCGGTCGCCCGCGGCGCAATCGATCGGCGGCGGAGCCGCTCGAGGCCCTGTTCGGGGTGGATGACCGGCGCAGCTCATCGCAACTGAGAGCATCCGCTGCCGCGGCCGCCGCGTCGGGCGACTACCGTACCGCGGTCGAGGAGCTGTACCGGTCAATCGCCCGGCGGCAGTCGGAGCGCACGGTGGTTCGGGTCTCCCCCGGCACCACGGCGCAGGAATTCGCTGCCCGCGCAGCGCTGTCGTACCCCGCAGAGGCGGGAGCCCTCGTCGCGGCAGCCCGCGTGTTCGACGAGGTCAGATACCTCGGCGCCACGGCCACGAAGGCGGCCTATGAGCAGCTGGCCGCGCTTGAACGCCAGCTTCGCGACCTCGCGCCGGTCTCGCGCGAACCGGTCGGAGTCGGCACTCCGGGTGGCCCCGGGGCAGGGCTCCGCGCGTGAGCCAGCTCGCAGTAGCCTCGACGCCGACCGTGCGGCAGTTCTTTCGGCGGTCGGCGTTCTGGATCGGCGCCGCGGTCTTCGTGCTCGCCGCCAGCCTGGTGCTGGTCGTGGTGAACGGCGGGGGCCAAAGCGTCGACAGCGGAGCGCTCTCGATCACGAATGCGGGCCCGGGCGGAAGCAAGGCTCTCGCCGAGGTGCTGCGGCAGCAGGGCGTGAGTGTGTCGGCGGCGACGACCCTCGACGAAGCCGTGGCGGCCGCCCGTGACGGCTCGAGCGCTGGCACCGGCACCGGCACCGGCACCACGCTCGTCGTCTACGACCCCAACGGCTACCTCCCGACCGACCGCCAAGCAGAGCTGATCGGCGTCTCGGATCGGCTCGTACTGATCGACCCCGGAGTATTCGAACTGGGCGACCTCGCCCCCGGTGTCGGCGCGGCCGGCAGCGTAGACACCTCGGCACCGCTCACCGCCGGCTGCAGCCTGCCCGCGGCCCAGCGCGCCGAGACCATCACGGCAGCGGGCTCCACCTATCGCGTCACCGGCGCGGGCCAGATCAGCTCGAGCGGGTGCTTCGAGTCGTACGGCGATGCGTACTCGGTGGTGCGGGTGACGGAGGCCGGGCATCCGGTGACCGTCGTCGGGTCGACAGAGGTGTTCGACAACGAACACATCGTCGACGCCGGCAATGCAGCGCTGGCGCTCGGGGTGCTCGGCGAGGGCAGCCGCGTGGTCTGGTACGTGGCGAGTGCGGCCGACGTGACGGCCGACGGGGCTCCGAGCCTGGGGCAGCTGACGCCCGACTGGGTCACCCCGCTGATTCTGCTGCTCATAGCCGTGTTCGTGGCGGCCGCCGTGTGGCGTGGGCGGCGGCTCGGGCCGGTCGTCGTCGAGAACCTGCCCGTGATCGTGCGGGGAAGCGAGACGGTCGACGGCCGCGCGCGCCTCTATGCACGGTCGGGTGCCCGCAGCCGCGCGCTCGACGCGCTTCGCGTCGGAACCCTCTCCCGTCTCGCCGGTCTGCTCGGCCTGCCGCGCAGAGCGTCGGTCGACGACATCGTGGCCGCCGTCGGCGAGGCGACCGGGCAGAAGGCCGATGGCATCGCCGCAACGCTGCTCAGAACGGTTCCCTCCTCCGAAGCTCAACTCGTCGAACTGTCGACGCGGCTCATCGAGCTCGAGAACGCCGTACGGCTCGCACTGGGCCGGCCGGCGACTCCCGCCTCTCCTGTCTCTTATACACATCT
>NZ_JASJXO010000054.1:0-27703 GCF_035018625.1 Subtercola sp. RTI3
AGATGTGTATAAGAGACAGGTCTGGGGCCGTCTTCACTCTGCCCGAGCTGCCGAGAATAAGCGCGAACGTCACAGATGCCCCGATGATCACAACCGCTGCGACAACGGCGATACCGGCGACGAGCCCCACCCTGGTCACCGGGGTCTTCACTGTCGCAGAAGCGAGGTGGGCCCTCGAGCCGCCCGGGATGGCGTGCACCGACCCGGTGGTCCAAACGGGCGAAGCAGACACCGCCGCGTGCGCGCCGGCTTGCGTGTAGGCCAGATATCCCCCGGCCCCGGCGACACCGGTGACAAGGGGCAGTAGAACCAGTACCAGCATCGAACTGACGTGACTGGCCTCCTCGAGCACGATCACGCAATCCCGCTCGCACACCGCGAGGTGCCGGTCGACCGCATCGACGTTCTTCTTCGCCAGGCTACCGAGCGAGCATGAGGCGAAGAAGCCCGCGACGGCCGCGCACGCGGGATCGTGCGATTTCTTCAGATGCGCCTGAACCCAGGCAGCGCGAAGCCCTGCTTTCGCGCGGATGACGAGCGCAGAAACCGAGTTCGCAGACATCCCCAGAAGCGGTGCGATCTCCCGTGGCTTCATCGCTTCGACCTCGGAGTACCAGAGAACCTCTTGCCACCTGGTCGGCAGCGACCTGAAGGCGGTGGCCGTGATTCCGCCGTCGAGTGCCGCAAGTTCAGCGGCCTCTTCGGTGGCCGGGTCGGCAACGTGGTCAAGTTCGTCTGTCGTGATCGGGTCGGCTATTCGAGACCAGTTGCGCGCGACATTGCGAATCGTAGTCAATAGGTACGGGCGGAACCCTGCCGTCGGACCAGCACCGGCGCGCACCGAAGCGAGAATGTTCGAGAACGCTTCGATAGTGAGATCTTCTGCGTCGTAGCTCGAAAATCCTCGCGCGAACGCTTGACCAGCACCAGCGTGCCGCGCCCAGAGTTCAGCGAACGCCCGAGTGTCTCCGTCGCGCGTCAGAGCGACGAGGTCGATGTCGGAGTGGAGCTGGTCGATGGCTTCAGAGTCGTAGGCGTGTTTCACGGTCAGCCCCCAAAGGCGCGGTAGTAGGCCCCCCGACCCTCACGCTATCGGGTTCGTCGGCGCGCCGCATCTTATGCGGTCGCAAATGAAAGTTTTCGTAGCCGCGTCACGAAACGATGAACGGGGGGTCTTCCTTTACGGAAGCACATGTTGCGGGTACGGGCATCGGAGATCGAGCAGTCGCAGCAGTCCATCCAAGGGGTCGTCATGCTCAGACACGAGAACTATCGCCGGTTTCGGGGAATCTTTGTGGCAATCGCAATCTCAATAGGTGAATCGGTGTCTTCCTAGGCAGAGCAGGCTCGTGGCCTGCCGCGCATTCAACGACAGGAGCGCCCCATGATCACTCTCTTCGCCGCCGCCGCTGGCGCTGTGATTGCAGTATTGCTCGCCGTGCTCATCGTGCTGCACGTGAACGACCGCCCTGCCCGTCGCCGTGAAGTGATGGCTCGGCGCTCGCTCATCTGCGCACTCATCGAAGCCGGCAATGTAGCGACGATCTGGCAGTTTCTCTCGGTGAGTGAGCGCGCCGCGGCCGGCCTCACCGCCAGACGGCTGAATCTGCGCCTGCGCATTTCGGGCCTGCCTGGCGCAGATGCGGCGTCGAACTGGTCGGAGCACATGCTGAGCGAGCTTCGGCGCGACTCGATGAACGGGGGCCTCCAGCCCGCCCTCTTCGACTACTTCGAAACACAACTCCGCACGTGGCTTCGCCAACCTCGCAGGCACTCTCCGATCTTTCGCGACTACGTCGAACTGTGGGACAGGTCAGCGCTCAGCACGGCGGTGTTGGGTCAGCTCTGAGTCACCGCCCCTCGCCGATCAACTTTCGGGAAGCGCCGCGAAGTCGCGCTTGACCCCGGAGTACCAGTCCATGGACTTCTTCGGGTGCATCCATCGGCCCTTCATCGCATCGCGCGCCTCAGCATGGGTCGCATCGCCGGCCTTCACTGCCGCCTTCAGGTGGCGGTCTTGCGCCTTGATCACGTCGTCAGCGGTCGCTTCGACATAGGCCTCATCACACGGTCCGCCCAGCTGGCGGCAGGTCATGGTCTTCATTTCGGTTCTCCTCACGAGGCGCCAGAATGGCACGACTCACTCTCCTGACGAATCAGCAGTCACGAATGTGACGGCGAGTTCGTATCTGGGCTTCTCGGCAGGGTTGCCTTTCGTGGCACGACCTGCCGGAGCGTCGCCGGGGCGGCCCGAAAGACAATGCCCTGCACCTCGTGCTCGACGACCGTGAAATCGAAGGCCACCTTCGCCGTGCCCTGCTGAAACCAGGCCGCACCCGCCCGGCCGTCGATGAACACAGCCAGCGCCGCACGAGCACTGCCATTGAAGAACTCGGCGACCGCAGCCCTGCCGCGAATCGACGAAGGCGTGCCCGCCAGAATCGCCGTGGCGTCGGCGCTCACCTCTGCATCGGGGGCAAGCAGATTGAGCAGGCGTTCGAGATCGCCGCCGCGGGCCGCGGCCATGAAGGCATCCACAACCTGCGCGTCAGATGCAGGGCCATCCGGCTCGGCACTCGCCACCTTGTTTCGCGCCCTCGACGCCAGTTGGCGCGCTGCTGCCGCGCTGCGATCCAGAATCTCGCCGATGCTCACAAAGTCAAACCCGAACGTGTCGGCGAGAACGAATGCCACCCGCTCGTTCGGGGTCAACCTCGCCATGACGACATGAAGCGCCTGGCCGACCGACTCAGCCCGCTCTGCGGTCGTCGCCGGATCGTCGTGGCCGGCGGCGACCGCATCGAGAGTCTCGGCCGGCAAAGGGATGCGCGCGCGCAGCCTGTCGAGGCACAACCGGGTGGTGACCGTCGTCAACCACGCGGGCAGACTGATCACCTCAGTCGAGGCTTCGCTCCAGCGCAGCCACGCCTTCTGCACGATGTCTTCGGCCTCGTGTCGATCGCCGAGCAGCCGCGCCGCGATGGCCGTCAACCGCGGGCGTTCGAGCTCGAAAGACTGGGCTGGCTCCACGTGCTCAAGCCTAACGTTCGCTCTCGCAACTAGGGTCTAGGTGTGACTCGCACCGATCGACTCTACGCACTCGTGGAGGAGTTGCGGGCCGTGGCACCGCGGCCGAGGAGTTCCCGGTGGCTCGCCGAGAAGTTCGGTGTCAGTTCCCGCACCATCGAGCGAGATGTGTCGGCGCTGCAACAGGGTGGAGTACCCATTTGGGCAGAGCCGGGCCGCGCGGGAGGATATTGCCTTGACCCGGCGCACACTCTGGCGCCCCTGGGGTTCACTGTCGACGAGGCGCTCGCCATGATGATCTCCCTGGGCGCTCTGGCCACCAGCCCGTTCCGCGAAGCGGCGGCGTCGGCGCTTCGCAAGGTTGTCGCCGTAACCGACGATCGCCGTCTGAATGAGACTGCGCTTCTCGCGACCCGCATCCACCTGCTCGGTGAGCACCGGTCGAATGAGGCGCCGCGCGAGTTGGCTGACGCGCTCCGAGCCGGGCACGTTCTGCAGATCGCCTACAGCGACCGCAACGGAATTGTCACCTCACGGCACGTCGAACCCATGGGATTCGTCGGGAAGGGCAGTGACTGGTACCTGATCGCCTGGTGTCGCCTTCGTAACGGCCTTCGCGCGTTCCGCGGCGACCGCATCAGCACGGCGGAGTCTCTCGCTGAGCGACCACCGCGACGCCCGCTCAGCGCACAAGACCTCGGCATCGTGTACGGAGAGCTGCGAAGAGTGGGCACAGGCGAGGAATCGCTCTAAACGCCGACAGTACGTTGTCGCTCGGTCAGCCCAGGATGGACTCGTCTGGCCGCGCGGCCCGACAGACAAGGAACCCATGAACCTCGCATCGATTCGAATCATCACTCATGACGTCGACCGGCTCGCACGCTTCTACGAGGCTGTCACCGAAACGGTCGCCGTGCGGCCCGCACCTGTTTTCGCCGAAATTCGAACGGCAACGGGAACCCTCGCGATCGCCAGCACGGCAACGGTCGCGATGCTCGGCGACCACGCACCACAGCCGGGTAGCAACGACACGATCATCATCGAGTACCTCGTCACCGACGTCGACGCGGAGTTCGTTCGGCTGCACGACGTGCTCGAAGACATTGTGCTCGAACCCACCACCATGCCGTGGGGCAACCGCTCCACCCTGTTTCGCGACCCTGACGGTAACCTCGTGAACCTCTTCTCCAGACCGGCGGTCACTTCTGCTTCTCAGTGAGTCGACCCGCGAGGAGCGTGCCGAACAGACCGAATGCCGCGGTCATCCCGAACACAGTGCCGAACGCGACCGAGGTGTCACCGAGACGAGCGATGATCGCCCACCCCACCCACATTTCAGGGAGTGCGATCGTTGCACCCATCGTGATCTCGCCACCGAGCAAAGCAAGAAAGCCGATTCTGACCGACCGCGCGCGGCGGCCAGGATCGACCGCGTCGAGGCGTGCCTGCACAAACGAACCGGCTGTCCACGCAAGTGCGCCCGCGGCGAGGCCGAGACCGACGAATACGGGGCCGACCAGCGAAGGGATCGTCCACACCGAAGAGAGAAAAGCAAACATGGCCGGTTGCAGTCTGCTTGGGTAAGCGATGCCGACGAGGCTGTACGCGTAGGCCATGATCGCGCCAATACCGAGCCCTTGGAGCACGCGGGCGACAACGAAGACCCACCATTCTGGAGCAAGGCCGGCGATGAGACAGCCGGTGGCGAATACGAGACTTCCGATGAATACTGCGCGGGCGGGGCCCCGGCGGTCGATGTCTGTGCCGGCGACCACTGTGCCGACAATATTTGCCAGCATGAGCGCCGAGAGCCCCCAACCGTATCCGCCCAACCCTCCGAGCTCGGTCGCGACGGCCGGCAGGATGGTTGCCACTCCGAGCGACTCGAACGCCACCACCCCGACGCTCAGCAGAATACCGACAGTGAAGGCGCGAAACCTGCGGGAGAACAGGCCTCCGCTGCCGGCCGCCACCTCAGCGAAGGGTTCGCTCGAGTCGACCTGCCAAGGCACCTCAGCGTGCATCCGGTTCAGCTGTTAATCCATCGCGCACCTCACGCAACGTTCCGCTTCGGAACGCAATGAATCTCCGCTAACGTCGAGTCATATCGCAACAGCACAGTGATGCCGCACCACACCCCGCGCGTGCCGCGCCAGGCGGTCGCCCGCGTGACAAGACCATTGATGATAGAGCGACGCAGGCGGTACTCACACTTCTCGGCCGAGGGCCCTACACCGCCCTGACCATGGAGGCCATCGCGGTCACCGCCGGCACGAGCAAACCGGCGCTGCGCCGTCGGTGGAACAGCCTGCCCGGCGTCGTCGTACACGCGCTGATTTCGGTGCTGGGCACCACGCCCACTCTCGACACTGGCTGTGTGCGCTGCGATCTCCTCGCCGGCATTTCAAACCTTGCCGACGGCCTCACCTCTTCCTCGGTCGCGAACGCATTGCCCGGTCTCGTCTCCGATTTCGCAGGCGACAGCGAACTGAAGGCCTTTTTCTTTCGCGAATACTTCGAGCCTCGCCGAAACAGCACCCGCGCCGCCCTCGAACGTGCAATTGCTCGCGGAGAAATCTACAAAACGATTGACATGGAGCTCACGCCGGATCTGCTTGCCGCACCGCTTTACTACCGAGCACTCTTCGGCCACCAACCGATCGACGCCGGCCTGGCCGAGCGAATCGTGCTGAGCGTGCTCGGAGGCATCGCCTCCCCCGACGGGAACCGTCTGCACTAAACAGGCCTGCGCCGTGTGGCGCCTCTCTCACCGTCCCGGGAATACGACGATCCAGGCCCATTTCTGGGTCCACCCAATTCTTCGAGGATTATTGGAGGGCTCGGCGTGCGGGGTGCTGTGGGGCGATGAACATCAATGCCAGCACGGTTATCAGGGCCAGAGCGAGATGCATGAGCACCAAGATGAAGACGGCGTCGGCAGGTTGACCTTGATAGAGGATCCAGGCATCGGGCGCGAATCCCACGATCGTGACGATCACCGCCAGCCCAACGTATAGTCGTTGCGCCCGGGTACTGATCAACGTGAGCGCGGGCCAGGCAAGAGAGGCCAGCACGACTCCGATGATGGTGAGTTTTCCGTAGTCGGCGAACCCATAGTGCTCGTACCCTTTCGTCGCGGGAAAGAGAACCACACCGAGCTGAGCGAGTCCGGCGCACGCGAGCAGCGACAAGGCAACGGCGACGGCGGTCGCGATGATGAACCGCGCTAGGCCCGGCTGGTTTTTGCCGGCCGGAAAATCAAGTCGGAGGGCGGTGATCAACCGGTTGCCTGACTGTCTGGCCGGTTCATTGTGCGAGACGTTAGTCACAACGAGTTTCCTGTCTGAGGCACGCGCACCTTCGGCGTGACAGCACCCACCGTATGCTTCACCCGCAAGGCTGTCGTCAGACCGACGGGTGATCTTGACATCATCCTGAAGGATGACCGTGCCCGCAAAGGAGCAGCCAGCATCTCCACCCGACCCTGCCTCACCGCGGGTATCCGTACCCAGAATGAGAAGACCACGATGGTCCAGCTATGTCATTCGATGTATGTAGCGGTGTTCATCCCCTTGGGGGACGCCACCGGCCAGGGGTCTACCTACCGTGGATACATGGTCATCCCCGCACCCCCGCTGACAGACACCGAACACGCACCGCGTCGGCGTTCGATACTCGACCGATTTTACTTTCTTGCAGTGATCGTGAAGGGTGTCGACGGGGCCGTCGAGCTACTGGCCGGACTCTTACTCTGGCTCGCACCGGCAGCCGTTCACGGTCTGCTCGCCGGAATCGTGAACGAAGCCAACGAGGGCCACACCGCTGCTCACCTCTTCATTGCAAGCAACATCGGCCATCTCGATTCACAACTCGCCCATCAAAACTCGACATTTCTCACTGCCTTCCTGATCGTGCACGGCGTCGTCAAGATCGCTCTGGTCTACTGCCTGTTGAAGCGGTTTCACCGCGCATACCCGTGGGCACTCTCAGTGTTGACAGTGTTTCTGGCGTATCAGGTCTATGCCCTCGTCACGACGCCAACTCTCTCGATGGCGATATTCACCGCTCTAGACGTCGTGATCATCTACTTGGTGTGGCGCGAATATCGCGAACTCAAATCACACGTCGCAAGACCGAACGTGCCTGCTCGAAGTGACTCCAACTGAAATGACCAACACCCCCTACGACACCCTCGGGTACCGCGTTACGGCGACTTCTCCTGCATCGAGGTCGCGGGCAAGCAGGATGCTCCACACCATCGGGCAGGCGAGCTCACACTCCGCCGCGGGTCTCTTCGCGACCGCATCGATCTTGGCCTGGGTCATCTTCGGCATCCTCACCAATTTTCCCGACTGGTGGGACAACGCGCTTTATGTCGTGAGTTCGTCGGTGACCTTCATCATGGTGTTCGCCATTCAGCACACCCAATCCCGGCAACAATCAGCGACTCAACGAAAACTCGACGAGATCCTCCGAGCAATGCCCGGAGCAGACGAGCGGCTCATCGCGGTCGAGGAAGCACCCGATGCTGAACTTGAAGCGCTAACCGAACTCAACCTCAGCGACCGCGAAAAAGCCATCGACGACAGCGGCCTTCTGAGCAGCCACCCACTCAGCGCAAAACACGATGCCCTTACACGGGAAAAACTGGAAGCTCGGCGAACCGACTGACGCACCTTCTTCGATGCGTTCCCCTCACCGCCTATTCCGCCGCGCATCGATGCTGTTCGCAACCACCGTCGCCGCGGCGCGGATCGACCCAGGCGAGGTACGAAGACAGCCTGCTGGTCTGGTCATGGTGGCGCTCATCTCTTCGCTGTGTTCAACGAGACCTTCGTGTAACGGGACTCGTTGGCAGCACTCAGTTGCACTGCTGCCAACACACGCTGTATCTGCAACGCAGAAGCGAACGAGGGTGACGGCTGCCGCCTACCGCTGATGTCTGTCACAAGATCGACGACCTGGTGGGTAAGGAGGTGCTCATAACCGAGGCCATGGCCGGTCGGCCACCAATGGGCGGCGTAAGGGTGAACGGGGTCTGTCACCTGGATGCGTCGAAAGCCTTCGGAATCTTCGGCATCCGTGCCGTCGAAGTATTCGAGCTCGTTCATACGCTCGAAGTCGAAGGCCACCGACCCTCGGTCGCCGTTGATCTCAATGCGGTTGGCGTTGCGTCGGCCGAGAGCCAGCCGCGTGGCCTCGAACACGCCGAGCGCACCGCCGCTGAGCTCCGCGGTGAACGCGACAGCGTCGATGCTCTGCCCGGTCATCCATTGGGCAGTGTCGATGCTGTGTGCCCCGATGTCACCGAGAGCGCCGGATCCGGCCTTCTGCCGGTCGAGCCGCCATGTGAGCGGCGCGAGCGGATCGCTGAGCCAGTCCTGCAGGTATTGGGCACGAACATGACGAATGGTACCGATGCGGCCGTCGTCGACGAATCGTTTCGCCAGAGCAAGCGCGGGGTGGTGCCGAGACGGTCTGCGATCAGCTCGGGGCTTCCTGACAGGGTGATGCTTTCTAGCCAGGGGCCACGATCGGTATCGTCGAGTGGTTCGCCAGAGTGCATTTTCGCGATGTTTCTCTTGGTGTGCAGGCTGCCGCCGTCGACAAATGGAACATCGAGTCGGTTTGCCAGCGCGTTTCCCACTGTTCTGGCGACTTGGGTGAATATGAGCTCTAGTAGCCGGCCGCAGGGTTGATCTGGCCGCGCATGTCGGTGCCGGCGAGAAAGTGTTTGGCGTTGCTGATGATGCGTTCTTGAAGTAGTGGCCAGATCATGTCCCAGGTGTCTGCGGTGTGGGGTGTGATGAGCGCGCGGGGTTCTTTCCAGAGAGGGTGGGAGGAGGGCAACGGTTCGGGTTCGGTGACGTCGAGGGCGGCGCCGCGAATTTGTTTATCCGCAAGGGCAGTCGTTAGCGCGTCGAGGTCGATGAGTCCGCCGCGTGCAATGTTGATGAGGATTGCGCCGGGGTTCATTGTGTGGAGCTCTGGTGCTGCGATGAGTTTTCGAGTTAGAGGGGTGAGGGCGGCCGCGAGCACGACGATGTCGGCCTCGGCGAGTTCATTGCTGAGCCTTTCGAAGGGTTCTGTCTGCTGTGCACCGGGGACAGGTGCTGGCGTTCTGCGGATGATGACAACGTGGTTGTTGAAGGGGGCCAGGAGGCGGAGAAGTTCTGTCGCGATACCGCCTGCGCCGACGATCAGAACGCGTTTTCCGTGCAGCGTAGTACCGGCAGGCTTGCCCCAGTCATGCGCTCTTGCCCGGATTGGCAGGTCTCGGAGCATCGCGAAGATGAGGGCGAGGGCGTGTTCGGCGACGGGCTGCGAGTAGGCACCTTTAGCCGAGGTCCACATGATCTTGTGGTCGAGCAGTCCGGCGAGGGCGAAGTCGTCGACTCCAGCCGAGGGGAGTTGGACCCATTCGATGTTCGGGGCTCTGGTGAGCGCGGCGGCGAGCCCGTCGGGGTCATGAAATCCGAGCCAGATCAGGCCGCGGCTGTCTTCGTCTAGGGTTCCGGCACTGATCCCGGCGTCGTAGAGGGCGTTGACGAGCCAGCGCTCTGGGTTCGGTGCGATGGCTATTTCAGCGATGGTGAATGCTCGTTTCTGAATGCCGTGGTGGTGGTGCCGTGGAGTCGCGGACGACGAGGTGTGTCGCCAGTTCCACTCGTTTTGTGGGCTGTGTTTCGCCGCTGGCGAGCCGGAAGATGGTGGCGACGGCGGTGGCGCCGATTTCTTCGACAGGCTGATGGATCGTTGTCAGCGGCGGTGCCGATGAAGGGGCGAGCATGGTGTTATCGAACCCGACGACGCTGAGTTGCGTCGGGATTGCGATACCGAGTCGGCGGGCTGCTTCCATCACGCCAAGTGCAGTGACGTCGCTTGCGGCAAAGATCGCGGTGGGGCGGTGGGGCCGGGCGAGGATGGTGATTCCGGCCTCGAGTCCTTGTTCGAAGGTGAACGGACCGTGAATGATCTCCGCGAGGTTCGTGGGCAGCCCAGCTTGGTGCATAGCTGCTTGGTAGCCGTGCGTTCGGGCGACATCGCAGGCGGCCCCGGTTGGACCGCCGATATAGGCGATGTTCTCGTGCCCCAGGTCGATGAGGTGTTGGGTAGCCTCCATGCCGCCGGCCCAGTTGGTTGCGCCGACGCTCACGGTCGCGGTTCGGGGCACATCGATCGGGTCGACCAGCACAACAGGAAGTCCCACAGATCGAAGAGCGGCTTCTCGTTCGGCGGAGAACTCGGACGTGACCTCAATCACCCCGACCCGCCCCGTTCTGGCCAAACGTTGCGCCCACTTCATCGGAGACTCGGTGGCGAGTGCGCCGAGTCTCCGGGTGACGACAGCGGCCTTCGCGGATTCGGCAGCGGCTATCGCGCCTGAGAGCAACGCCAACGCGTACGGGTTCTTCAGGGAATCGATAACGATCTCCACGAGGGGCTCCCGGAGCCCTCTGACAGGCCGTTCTCGCTCGCTGACTCCGACGTAACCGAGTTCCTCGACAACTCGTTCGATGTCACGACGGGTACTCTCCCCCACCCCGGTTCGCCCGTTCACTACCTTGGATGCCGTCGCGATCGAGACACCCGCTTCGTCAGCCACCCGGGCGAGGGTGATTCGCCTGGCCGGTTTTCTCCTCTCGGAGATGAGATCGTGTTCTATCGTCACTGACTCTTCGCTCTCGTTCTTTGCCTGAACCATTTCTAGCCGCCCCATCCTCTCACCGTCAACATACGTGCCGCGAAAGTTTTTCGCGAGCATGTTGCTTGACTCTATGGGTCTAATCGACCAAATTTGTGCCGTGAAGACAATACGGTCGTAAAAACTTTCGTAATGTTTTCCTTCCATCACACTGATCGAAAGGACGAGCAATGAAGCTCACAGCAAAAAAACGCGCCACGCTCGGCGTGGCACTGCTCACCGCCGCAGCGTTAGCTCTCACCGCGTGCGGCACGTCGGGTCCCGGCGGGGGTTCCACCGGGAACGCCAGCGCGTGGGCACTGACCGGGCAGCAGAAAACCATCCAGGCGTCATTTGATACCTGGAATGCTGCAAATACGGGCAAGAAAGTCGACGTCCAATTCTTCGGCAACGACGCGTATAAGCAGAAGATACGAACAGCGATCGGCTCCGGCAGCTCCCCCACCCTGATCTGGACGTGGGGAGGCGGGGTTTTGAAATCCTATGTCGACGCGAACAAACTTGTGCCGCTTGACAGCTCGCTGACAGCCAAAGTATTCCCGGCGATCGCCGCCAACGGCGAGGTCGACGGCAAGCTCTACGCGGTGCCTAACAACACTGTGCAACCGGCCCTGATCTACTTCAACAAAGATGTGATGGCCAAGGCTGGCCTGACCGGTGCTCCGACCACCTGGGACGAGCTGCTCTCCGACGTCAAAACGCTCCGCGCGCAAGGAATCGCCCCGTTCTCGCTGGGCGGTGCGAGCAAGTGGCCCGAACTGATGTGGCTGGAGTACCTCACCGACCGGATCGGCGGTCCTACCCCTTTTAAAGCCATCCAGGACGGCGAGGCTGGTGCGTGGTCCAACCCGTCGGTTATTCAGGCGCTGACCATGATCCAGCAACTCGTCGACGCCGGCGGGTTCGTGGACGGGTTCCAATCCGTCGCCACCGACAGCAGCGCAGACTTCGCCCTGATGTACACCGGCAAGGCGGCGATGATCCTGCAAGGCGCCTGGGGATACGCCGCGATCCAGACCGCAGCACCCGACTTCATTTCGGCGAACACCCTCGGCTGGGGTGATTTCCCCACCGTCACGGGTGGCACCGGCGACGCGTCGAACGTCGTCGGAAACGCTTCCAACTACTGGTCGATCTCCGCCGACGCATCCAAGGACCAGCAGACCACAGCCGCCGGCTACCTCACAGGCGGGAACATGACCGACACCTACATCGCCGGGCTGCTCTCCTCAGGCGGTGTGCCGCCGATCACTGGGCTGGATGCGCAAATCGCGAAGAGCGCGAACGCTTCTTTCCTGACGGACGTTTATCAGATGTCAGAGAACGCGGCGAACTTCACTCTGTCCTGGGATCAGGCAATCGACCCGAGCGCTGCTGACGCGCTGCTGACGAACCTTGACCTGGTGTTCTTGAAGCAGAGCACCCCCCAGCAGTTCGCCGATGCGATGACCGCTGCGAGCAAATAGATCATGACCGAAACGCACACCGGGGTGCTGGCCGAACGTCAGGCCGGCACCCCCCGGAATGCCTCGAACAACGCCACTCGAACCGCCGCTCCGAGCGCCTGGTACGCAGCTCCCGCGCTGATCATGTTCGTCGGGTTCGCGATCGTTCCGCTCGTCATCGTCGCGGGGCTGAGCTTCACCGACTGGGATGGCCTGAACGCCATCAACTTTAGCGGGCTCACTAACTGGATCAATGCATTCAACGACCCGCAGACGTACCACTCGCTCGGGCTGACTCTGCAGGTGATGGCACTGAGCTGGATCATCCAGACGCCCATCTCGCTTCTGTTGGGCGTGTTCACCGCCGGGAAACAAAAATACCGGGCCGTGTACGGGGTTTTCTTCTTCATCCCCCTACTGATCTCTGCGGCCGCGATCGCGATCGCCTTCAAGTCCCTGCTCGATCCAAACTTCGGTCTCGGCCAATCACTTGGCGTGCCGTGGCTGTCCCAGAACTGGCTGGGCGACCCGAACATTGTCATCTACACGGTGGTGTTCATCATCGCCTGGCAGTTCGTCCCCTTTCATGCCCTGCTCTATCAGGGCGGCGTGAGGCAGATCCCGGAGAGTCTGTACGAGGCGGCGACTCTCGACGGGGCGGGCCGGATGGCACAGTTCTTCAACATCACCCTCCCGCAGCTTCGGAACACCATCATCACGTCCTCAACCCTGATGCTTGTCGGATCGCTGACCTATTTCGACATCGTGTTCGTTCTGACCGGCGGTGGCCCCGGCACCTCAACCCGGTTGCTCCCGTTGGACATGTACCTGACCGGGTTCTCGTCCTACAACATGGGACTCGCGAGCGTCCTCGCCGTGATCCTCGTCGTGCTCGGCCTGGTGCTATCGCTCGGGCTGACGAAGTTCTCCGGATTCTCAAAGATGAGTAGCGAATTGGAAGGTGCATGATGGCCATCGCCGCCCCCGCCCGAACAACCCCCACAACCCGATTGGCCTCAGCTCCACGGGGGCGAAAACGAAACCGGGTGCTCCCCAATATCCCGGCAGGCATCACGGCCACGATCTGGCTACTCATCGCCATCGTCCCGATCTATTACGTCGTGATCACCAGCTTGAAGAACCAGACCAACTTCTTCTCCGGTAACGCCCTGCTGCCCCCCGCGTCACCGACGCTGGACAACTATGCGCTGGTGCTGCAGAACAATTTTCTGGCCTACTTCGCCAACAGCCTGATCGTGACGCTTGTCAGTGTCGCCTTCGCAGTCGCTTTCGCGTTGATGGCAGCCTTCGCGATCGTTCGCGGCTCGCTCACCAGCAGACGACTGCGGTTGTCGTTTTCGGTGTTCCTGCTCGGGCTGGCGATTCCGCTACAAGCAGTGATTATCCCGATCTACCTGATGATCACCCGCGCCGGACTCTACGACAGCCTCATCGCACTGATCCTGCCCTCCGTCGCATTCTCGCTGCCACTCTCGATTATCATCTTGGTGAACTTCCTCCGCGACATCCCCAACGAGCTGTACGAGGCGATGCGGGTCGACGGTGCGTCGAACTGGAAGATGCTCACCACGATGGTGTTGCCGCTGGCCCGCCCGGCGCTGACCACGGTAGCGATCTATGACGGACTGAACGTCTGGAACGGCTTCATCTTCCCCCTCGTTCTCACCCAAAGCCCCGATAAGCGAGTGCTGCCATTGGCGCTCTGGTCGTTCCAAGGCGAATTCACCTCCAACATCCCCGCCGTGCTCGCTGCCGTCGTCTTGTCCACCCTTCCGATCCTGGCACTGTACATCTTCGGCAGGCGACAGCTACTCGCAGGCCTCACCGCCGGCTTCGGAAAATAACACCACACCGCCAAGGGACCACCACCTCAATATGACTACCATCTTCCATGTCGCAACCACTGGCTCCGACACATCCCCAGGCCACGCCGACTCTCCGCTCCGCACGATCAACCAGGCTGCCGCCCGAGCCCGCCCGGGAGACACCGTGATCGTCCACGATGGTATCTACCGGGAATGGGTGAAACCCCAGTTCGGTGGCTCCAGCGACATCCGGCGGATCACCTACCAAGCCGCAGCCGGCGAACACGTCATCATCACCGGCTCAGAACACATCAACTCGTGGGAGCACGAGCACGGGACGGTCTGGAAGGCGGTCATACCGAACGCCTTTTTCGGCACCTTCAATCCGTTCGCTGAAGAACTCAACGGCGACTGGATCGTCTACGCCGCCGAAGACTCACCGAAGAAACACCTCGGCGACGTGTACCTCAACGGAAAGAGTTTCTACGAAGTCCTCAGCCACACGGAAGTGTCCAACCCAACCCGACGAACAACGGTCGTTGACGACTGGACGGCAACCACAACCACGATCAACGATCCAGCACAGACCTGCTATGTGTGGTACGCCGAAGTCGACGAGGACGTCACAACCATCTGGGCAAATTTTCACAACGCAAACCCCAACACCGAACTCGTCGAAATCAACGTACGCCGTTCAGTGTTCTACCCAACCGAACACCACCTCGACTACATCACCGTACGCGGCTTCGAGCTCTCCCAGTCTGCCAGCCCGTGGACTCCTCCGACAGCCGACCAGCCGGGTCTGATCGGACCGAACTGGGCAAAAGGATGGGTGATCGAGGACAACATCATCCACGACGCAAAATGCTCCGCGATCTCAATAGGTAAGGAAAAGACCACCGGCCACAATTTCGCCACAGACCGCCGCGACAAACCCGGCTACCAATACCAGCTCGAATCAGTGTTTTCTGCCCGCCAGATCGGCTGGGACCGCGAACATGTCGGCTCCCACCTCATCCGTCGGAACACAATATACGACTGCGGTCAAAACGGCATCGTCGGACACCTGGGCTGCGTATTCTCGACCATCGAAGACAACCACATCTACAACATCGCGCTAAAGCGCGAATTTTACGGGTACGAGATCGGCGGCATCAAACTACATGCGGCGATTGATGTGATCATCCGGCACAACCGCATCCACGACACGTCCTTGGGTATCTGGTTGGACTGGCAGACGCAGGGCACCCGACTCTCCCGAAACGTCCTGTACAACAACAGCAGGGATCTCTTTGTCGAGGTAAGCCACGGCCCCTACCTTGTCGAACACAACATTTTTGGCTCCTCCGCATCGCTCGAGATCTTCAGCCAGGGCGGCGCGTTTGTGAACAACCTCGTTCTCGGCAGCGTGCTGCTCGAGCCTGTAGTTGAACGCCCAACGCCTTATCACGTGCCACACAGTACCCAGGTCGCCGGCTATGCCGCCATCCTCGGTGGCGACGACCGGCACATCGGAAATCTCTTCCTCGGCAGCAGCCCCGCAAAACCGTACGGGGCGGACGCATCCCACGGGCACGGTACCTCTGGTTTCGGGTTAGCTGGATACAACGGGCACCCTGCCCACCTGGCGGACTACCTCGCCATGGTCAACGACCCTACCCGCGGCGACCACGAACGCTTCGCCGGCGCGAAACAACCTGTGTACGTCCGCGACAACACCTACGCAGCCGGCGCTGAACCATACGAGCTGGAAGCGAACCCAATCGTTTTGAAAGGGCCGGCAAGCGCCGCTATCATCGAGGCCGACGGTCATGTCTACTTGACGAGCGATCTGCCGCCCGAGTTCGACGTCGCCCAAGTCGAGACCGTCTCGGGCCACGATCTGCTTAAAGTTCGATTCGTCGACGCCGACTTCGAGGAGCGCGACGGGAGCACGGCGACTTTTCTCATCGACGTGAACGGCGTGCAGAAAGAGCACGGGTCCAGCTACCCGCCTGGTCCCATCGCACCGCTAACGAGCGGACTGAACCGAACACGAATTTGGTAATCAGTCGCAGTGGCTGAGAGCACGAACCTTCTGTGCACCCTCTGTGCTTTCGTGAATGTGCAAGCGGTTATTTCACAGTCAACCCGGGGCGGGGGGCACGGTGTCATTTTCGGAGAGGAACTCGCTGCCGTTGCTTCGGCTAGTTGCCCAACTTGCTAGGTTTGCGGCGAGCCCACGAACCACGATCGAATCGGCTTGATCGGGAGCCTCATCTGCAGGATCGGCCCGGCCAATGGCTCTGAGAACATAGGAGGTAGCTGCTCGCTCGCACGTCCCCGGGCCCATGAAGCTAGCACGTCGCGGAGTAACGCGTCGATGAGATCGTCAGGTGGGTCATGAATGCTGGCGCCGTTTCCGAGGTCGATGGCGTGCACCCATACTTCCCACGTGCGCATCCAGATTGTTTCTGACTACCTCGCAGAAGGTGTCATGTCGCCGAGATGGTGGAAGGTTGCAATGCGTTCAGCGACGTTGTCGGGGCTTCCGCCGTCCCTGGCGATGGGTGCGTCGGCTTGCGTGTCGCAGCTCTTACCGGTGGGTGTTGCTTGGCGTAGACGCGTTCCTTCGCTTCCAGCGTGGGCGGACCCGGATTAAACAAACCATCGGCCCCGCGAGACTCTCAGACTTGTACATCTCATCCTTACTGACGCCAGCCCTGTGCGAGTGGTCGTCAGCGAAATTCACGGCCCGACCCCCTCGAGGATGTGTCGTGGCTATTCTCACAGCAGCTTTTAACACAAGAGCTCATCGCACATCAGGCACCTCGATACGATCCTTCACAGCCCTTCCTCATCTCATGTGTCGCTGTCCGGGTTAAGTCCTTTTGGCTCTTGCGAGGATCAAACGCTTCAGAACCTCAGGCGCAACGGTCAGATATCAAATGGATGGCCCTCGTTCACCTCTGAGGGGCTTTGGGCTGCTCCACTGCCGGCCGGAACTTACCAACTACAGAACTCGCCTTTCTTCGCCGCCGGTCTCTCCATCGGAGACGAAATCTCACTATGTCGGTCCCGACGCCAATGCAGCAGACGCCGGAGACGCTCATCGCCCCTCAGCGCTGCGGATGCGGATCGAAGCGAGCTCCGACGAGGAGGCACCTCTCGACATTCGGCTGCGGATGCCTCAGTGGCTGGCCGGTCCAGCAGACGTGAGGGGCTGCGAGGTGGAGCCCGGCGATGGGTTCCAGGTGCTCAGGCACCCTGGTGGGCTCACAATCTGCGACGTCTCGCTACCTTTCACGCTCAGTGCAGTGCCTATTCCAGACGAACCCACCACGATCGCCTTCCGCGAGGGGCCGACGGATGCTGCCGGGATGCTCACTCCCGACAACGAGCGATAGTGGGGCCAATGGATGACGAGGTACCGCACGCGGGCCGGACAGCCTTCGGTACGCTTTCAGCCGCTGCGAGAGGTTGTTAACGAGTCAGTCTCAGTTTATTTCCCTGTCATCGAGCACTTTGCCTCGAATGCACCGGTATGACCACATCAGTCACGTCAGGTTGAGACGTGGAATCTAGGAGTCAAACCTGGGAACGTGCTTGTGCCCGTTGGAGATTCCTGGGCTCCGTGTCACCGAATTTCGTAGGTTCCGTCGAGTCGCGCTCGGCCGACCAGGTGTCCTGCCATCGCATCCCGTAACTCGGCCAACGTGAATTTCTCGGTCAGGGTCGTGCGCCGATTGAGAGCAAACATCTGAAAAACGTAGGAATGCGGCCCGTGAGATGGGATCGGCGCGGGGCCTGCCCAGCCGAGTCGACCGAGCGGGCCCTTGCCATGTCGCACGCCACTAAGTGGGCTCGGGTTCGTCAGAGCGTTTTCAGGAATTGCTTTGAGTGACGGGTCAATGCCAACCGTCAGGTCGTGAGTGGCTGGGCACTTTCCCGGAACATCCGGATCCTGCACTATCAAAACGAGTTCTTCCGTTCCGGCGGGAGGCGTTGTCCAGGTGAGTGCTGGTGAGATGTTCGCCGCAAATATCCGGCCACGATGGTGCTCAGGTATGGGACTCCCATACTCGAACGCGGGACTGGTTAGGGTGAAGTTCTCCGGTGCTTGGACATCTGGTTGTGCCCAAACAAGAGTGTGGTGTCCCGCCCGTCGATTGCGAAGTGCGCGTCCAACGGGATTGATCATGGGCTCTTCTTCTTCTGTGCGTCTAGTGGCGAATCAAGGAGGCATAGTGCTCGCGATTGCCGCCGCAATGATAGGTCCACCACCCGTACCAAGTTGCGGCTTTTTAGTTATACTAAAGGTATTCATTTAGTTACACTAATGAATGATGAAAATGGATACAAGACACCTTTCGGATAGCGCCGCGACAGCCGATCTGAGCGCCACTGTGCGCTCAACTATCGGACGCCTCTATCGACGTTTCCGAAGTGAACGAGTTGATGGAGCGCTCGGAGACACCGCGCTCGAAGTTCTGACGTATCTACACAAGCACGGCCCACGCACCTTGACCGAGTTGAGCGAGATGGCTCAAGTCGCCCCTGCTTCTATGACTCAAAGCGTGAACAGGCTCACCTCTGCTGGTTATGCCGTGCGATCGCCAGACCCGAACGATCGCAGAAAAGTACTCTTCACTGCGACCGCTGCGGGTGCCGAAGTCGCTCTCGCGAACAGTGCGCAGCGAAATGCCTGGCTCGACGCTCAGCTCGAGAACTTCAGTCCTGAAGATCAGAGAGTCATTGCGCACGCTTTCGAACTACTCAATAGAGTTGCGGAGTCCTAGAGGCCGTTTCGGTGACCGGCACTCGAGGCGTCGCGACCACTCCCCCGAACCGAGTTGGCCCGAACAGCACAGATCTTTCTCTGACCAGCTATTTTTTCTGCGGAGGGCGTGAGATTCGAACTCACGAGACATTTCTGCCCACCAGTTTTCAAGACTGGCTCCATCGGCCACTCGGACAGCCCTCCAAGCTCACCGCTGGCACCGAAGCGCCGGCAAGCGAACAAGCCACAATGCTAGCCGATTCGGCGGCGGCGTGCGCGGGAGACGAGTGCGAGCATCCCGAGCACCAGCAGGGCCGCGGCGAGCGCGATACCGACGGCGGTGATGAGCACGTTGGCCCCGGTGCCGGCGAGAGCTGATGTTGCGGTGGCCGAGGCAGCGCCGTCTGCGGCCGTGAGAACGCGGTCGCGGGTCGCGACGCTTGCGCCTGTGATCGTGCCTGCATCTGCATCAGCTCGGGCTCCGGCTCCGCCAGAAGGAGCCGTGCCTGACGTTGACGAAGGGGCAGGAGTGGCCCCGCCTCCGGCCGACGACGGGGTGGGTGTTGGCGGCGGGGTTGCTGCTCCGGTCGGGCCAGCGGGTGCTGTCGATGTGGGTGTGGGTGTGGGTGTCTGGATGCCCGCGGCCGCGTTCACCGTGAGGGTGAAGTGCTGCGGGGCTGACGCCGCCACGGGGTTCGAGGCGACCACGGTGAACGTCGAGGTGGCGGCGAGGGCGGGGGTGCCCGAGATGACTCCGGATGAGGCGTCGAGGCCGAGGCCGGCCGGGAGGGCATCCGGAGCAGTGAACGACAGGGTACCGACCCCGTTCGCAGAGACGGTGGTTTCGTAGTGGGTGCCGACGGTGGCCGCGGGCAATTCTGAGGTGGTCATGACGGGGGCGAGGGGCAGAGCGTAGACGGCCGATTGGTCGGGGGCGACGACGAGCAGGGTGCCGTCGGGGGTGAGGGTCAGCCCCGCGAGGCCGACCGACGCAGGGAGGGTGAGGATGGTGTCGGGCAAGCTGGCACTGGAGGCACCGGCGGGGATCATGCTGACGCTTCGGGTAGACGGGCAGGCGACGAAGATGTTGCCGCGCGCGTCGGAGATGAGGGTGGTGGGACTGCACCCGTCGGGCAGTGCGAAGGTGTTGAGGCCGGCGGCGGGCGCGGAGGCAGCGGTGTCGAACTCGGTCACGATGTTCTCGCCGGCGTTGGCGACGAAGAGCATGCCGTCGGGGGTGATGGCGAGGGCCGTCGGGCGCGACCAGGGATCGAGTACGGCGAATCGGTCGGTCACGACGCCCGTGCCGGTGATCTTCGAGACGGTGTCGGTGCCAGAATTCGCGGTGAAGAGGTTGCCGTGATTGTCGGCCACGATGTCGGTTGGCCACGACAGGTTTGCGAGTCTGGCGAAGGTCACGGTGAGGCCGCCACCCGGGGTGAGTTGGGTGACGGAGTCACCGATGGTGTTCGCCGAGAAGATGTTGCCCGCCGTGTCGTGGGTGAGTGCCGCGGGGTTCGTGCCCGGCTTCAGGTCAAACGTCGTCGGCGCTGAATCGCTGCCGGGCTGGAACCGGCTGATGCTGTGGGCGCCCCAGTTCGCGGTGTAGAACGTTCCGTCGTCGGTGCGGGTGACGGATTTCGGATGCGCGTCGGCACCCAGGCCGACAACACCGCCCACCCCGACCACTGTGTTCGGGGTGCCGTCGGCCCCGAAGAAGCTGAGGGCGTTGGTGGCGTAATCGGCCGTGACGAACCCACCTCCCCCGGTTGAGACGATCGCCCGCGGCGACGCGCCTGACCCCACATACGCAAGAAGGGCCGCGCTTGGCGCGACCCTTCTTGGCTGTTCACTGACGCCACCCATCGGACTGGCGGCTGCGGCCACCGACCCGAGTGCGACCAGCGCCGTGATGGCGGGAATGGAAAACAATGATCTGCGATTCATAGTGGAAACCCCTGAACTTGACTGCTCTGATATCTGTCGACCCCCCGATGAGGGTGAGCATATCTCTGGTTCTGAGGTTTTCTCGGGTTTGACACAGCGACACGCGGGAGCTGGAGTGCCGCGTATCGCTGCGATGCCCTATGCGGAGTGACGGCGGCGGCGGAGTGCCATGACGGCCCCACCTGCCGCGAGGAGCGCGAGGGCTCCGCCGCCGAACGCTACGGCGCGTGAGGCGTCGGCGCCGGTACTCGCGAGGGTGCGCGACGAGTTCGAGCCGGTCGACGTTCCACCGTTACCGCTGGCGCTTCCTGCGCCACCCGTGCCGCCACCGGAGCCGATGGTGGTGCCCGAGGTTGTTGCGGTCGGGGTGGGAGTGGGTGTCGGGGTGCCGGTCGTCGCTGCCGCCGCGACGGTGTAGGTAACCGTCTGCGCGGCACTGACGCCGTTCGGGGTGCGTGCGGTCACGGCAAACGAGAAGGTTCCGGCGGTGGGCGGGGTTCCGCTGAGCTGCCCGTCACGCGTGACAGTCAGCCATGAGGGCGCATTGGTGCTGGTGAACACAACGGCACCGAGGCCGGTAGCGGCCAGCGAGCCGGTGAACGGCGTACCGACGGTGAGCGAGCCAAGCGTGGTCGTCGTGACCACGGTGCTGAGATCGAGGGCCGAAACGGTGCCGAGCGTGGTATCGGCAACCAGCAGCCTGTTGTCTGACGAGACGGTGAGCGCCCAGGGCTTCGCACCCGCGGCGGTATAGGTATGGACGACGTCAGCGGTATTGATGGAACCCGCAGCGATCTCGCTGATCGACGCGGTGCCCGAGTCGGCCACAAACACATTGTCATGCGAATCGACGACCAGGCCCGACGGCTTTGCGCCAGCACCAAGCGGGAACGTCGCGACGATCGCCGACCCGGTCGTAATGCTCGGGTCGATGGCGGTCACCGAGTCACCACCGAAATTTGCCACATACAGAATGCCGTGCGAATCGATGGCAATCGCGTCAGGCGCCGCACCCAAACCAAGCCCAGCAATGCTGTACGTGACAACGGGAGTGGCTCCAGTTGTATCAATCTTCGAGACCGAGTTGTCACCAGAATTCGCCGTGTAGATATTGCCAGCGGCGTCGGTGACGATGCCTTTGGGGTTCGCCCCGGGCGCAAGGGATGCGTAGAGCGGGGTCCCGGTTCCATCAGCCGCAATTCTGGTCACGGTACTGCTCGAACCCTGGTTGACCGAATAGATCGTGTTCGATGGTGCTATCGCCATCGCCACGGGGTAGTGGCCGGCTCCTACCGAATGGACCCCCACGCCGATTCCGGGCACGAAAACGTCGATGTTACCGTTCGCCACATCTGCCGCATAGAGAAAACCAGCGCTATTACGAACGACGCTACTAAAGCTTGCGTCGGGAACAGAGAACGAGTCGCCCGGAATGGCTCCGCCGTCTCCCGCGAACGCGGTCACCGAAGGAACGCCGAAGTTGGCGGTATAGAACTCCCCATTCGGGCCCGCGATGATCGCCCGCGGTTGGGCTGTCGCGCCAACCGTGACGAGAGGGTCGGTCACGACCGGCTGCGCGGAGGCGCCGAAGGCTGATCCGGCAGCGCCCAGAACGGCGAGGCAGACGAGGGGCACTGTAAGTAAGGGCAGAAGTTTCATGAGGATGAGCATAACTCAGTATTACGATGAAGCGCCATACCGATCATCCGGAGCCCGTGTAGAAAGACGAACCTCAGCCGAGTCGGCGGCAATTCAGCAAGAAGGCCGCGAGAAGACGACCGAGGAGCGCTACGCCAACCGCGCCTGCGCCTGACCGTCGTCATAGATCGTTCCGGTGACCTCGGTGGCCACAGAGAAATGCGCGGGTTGTCATTCGAGCACAGGGTCGTGGTGCGCCGTCGAGCCGGGGGCGGCATTCATGCGGTAAGCAGAATCGCGTGGGGCACGCTGGGCCCGGAAGCAGGCGGACCCAGCGCCTCAGTCAGCGCGAGTTGCGCTGCAGGGAGAGCCGACGGCGAAATGAAGTCAAGGCAAGGCCGATAGCCATGATGGCGGCTGCGGTGCCGGCGAAACCGGCGAGCGTCGGGCCCGATGTTCCCGTGTGGGCCAGAGTCGCAGTCGCGCCACTACCGCCTGTGCCAGCGCCATTTCCGCTACCGGCGCCCGTTCCACCCGCGGGTGCCCCAGTACCGCCGGTACCACCCCCGGTGTTCACGGCTGCCACTTCGATGGTGTAGTTCTTCGAAATGCTTGAGCCGGTGGGACCGGTAGCCGTAACCGAGAAGGAGTAAGCGCCATCGGCCGTCGGCGTGCCGCTCAGCGTGCCGTCGGCGGAGAGTGTGAGCCATGACGGCAGGTCAGTCGAGGCGAAGGTGATGGGGTCGACACCCGTCGCCGTGATGGTCTGCGTGAATGCCTTGCCGACAGTTGCACTCGTCAACGAAGTCGTCGTGATGCTCGTCGACAGGTCGAGTGATGTGACGGTGTTGTTGCCGAACCCGGTGACCAATAGCGTGTTGGTCGACGAAACTACAATGCCAGACGCCCCTGCGTTGTTCGGGAGAGTCAAGATCGTCAGGGGCGAGCTGTTGCTGCCAGCCGGAATCATGCTCACGGTGTTCGGGCCCGAATTACTGACGTAGACGTTGTCATGCATATCGACCGTGATTCCCAGCGGGTGAGCGTCTGGAGCCAGGGTGAAAGTGCCAACCACGTTCGCACCCGCGGGCTTGGTCGAGTCGACCTTCGCGACCGTTCCCGCCACGTAGTTAGCCACATACAGAATGCCGTGGCTGTCAATAGTGATCGCATCCGGCCCGTCCCCGGGCGAGAATTCGGCGAATTTGTCGGTAACCACTCCCCCCGGGGTGATCTTCGAGACGGTGCTTGTTCCCGAGTTGGCCGTGTAGACGTTGCCCATCGAATCGGTGACGATACCTTTCGGCAAGGCGCCCGCGGCAAGGGTTGCGAACTGTGAGATGGGTGATATCAAACCGCCCGACTGGGTCACCTCCCAAATGGAGTTGCCAACCGAGTCAGCCGCATAGATAGTGTCTGCAGACGCGGTGCTGGAGTGGTCGACTGCGACCGCCCCAGGGGCTCGGGTTCCACCAAGCGAGTACGTCGACGCGCTCGGCTCGCCTGGCACGTACCGCGAAACCGATGCGGTGCCCGCATCTGCTATCCAGAGGGCACCGAAGCTGTCACGGGCAATGGCTCTCGGCGCGGCGCCGCCGCCCAACGAAATCGTCGCATTGTTCAGCGATGCACCGGATGCATTGAACCCGGTCACCGTGCCAGCGCCATAGTTCGCCGTGTAGAACTCCCCGTTGGGCCCCACCGCGATGCTCCGCGGAACGGAGCCTGCACCGAGCGAAACGAGAGGATCGATGACGACCTGGGTCGCAGTCGCCGCGGTTGCGGTGCACATGCATACCAGCACTGCCACAGCAGAGCCAGCGAGAAGGGAGCGTTTACGCACGATGAAACCTTTCGAGTGTCGACCCGTGTCAAAGTCACTGGAGACTTCAGGTCATCGGTGAGCTTAGCTCATGTATCGAGCAAACCTCAACCCTCGTTGCGCAGAACCGACTGGTGCGGGAGCGACTACACCAACCGCGCCAACGCCTGCGCCAAGCCGTCGTCATAGATCGTTCCGGTGACCTCGGTGGCGACGGCGAGCACGTCATCGGGCGCCTGCCCCATGGCCACAGCCCGGCCCAAAGCGCCGGCCCAGAGCAGCATCTCGATGTCGTTGCGCCCATCGCCGGCCGCCAGAACGCGGGAGGCAGGGATGTCGAGGAGCGCCCGCACCCGCTCGAGCGAGGTCGACTTGTTGACGCCGTCGGGGGCGATGTCGAGCCAGGCGGTCCAGCCGACAGAGTACGAGACGCGGTGCAGGCCCATGGTCTCGACGATGGCCAGAAAGTCTTCCATGTCGTGCCCGGGCGAGATGACCACGACGCGGGTGGCGTCGATCTCGAGCAGGTCTTCGAAGCTGACCTGCTCGCCGCCGACGCCCATCGAGCCGCTCGGAAAGTCGCCGGTGTAGCGGAAGTAGCCCTCTTCGTCTTCGACGGCGTAGTGCGCGCTGGCGAGGTGCTGGTGAATCTGGGTGAGCACGGCGCCCGGGTTGAAGGTCTCGACGATCTCGCGGCGGTAGCCGAGGGGCGCGTCGGTGTCGCGCTGCAGGGTGATGGCGCCGTTCGAGCACACTACGTAGGTGGGCGTGATGCCGAGCAGGTCGAGCACGGGCAGGGTCGCGGCAACCGAACGCCCGGTGGCGAGCATGACCTCGTGGCCGAGCCCGGTGAGGCGGGCGACCTGGTCGATGACGGCCTCGGCGATCGAGCCGTCTTCGTGCAGAATCGTGCCGTCGATGTCGAGCGCGACGAGCCAGCGATCGGTCACCGGATGCCCGGCGGAGCCAGCGCCGACCGAAGCCGCCGCACTCACGGCCGCCGCCCGTTCAGCGGGGTCATGACCTCGAGGCCGCCGAGGTACGGGCGGAGCACCTCGGGAACCACGACCGATCCGTCGGCCTGCTGGTGGGTCTCGAGCAGCGCCACGATCCAGCGCGTGGTGGCGAGGGTGCCGTTCAGGGTGGCGACGGGAGCGGTTTTGCCCGATTCGGTGCGGTACCGGGCATCCAGTCGCCGTGCCTGGTATGTGGTGCAGTTCGACGTCGAGGTGAGCTCGCGAAAAGTGCCCTGCGTGGGAACCCACGCCTCGATGTCGTACTTGCGCGCGGCAGACGAGCCGAGGTCGCCCGCGGCCACGTCGATGACGCGGTAGCTGAGGCCGAGCGAGGTGAGCAGCTCCTCTTGGTAGCCGACGAGACGCAGATGTTCGGCTTCTGCCTCTTCGGGCAGTACATATGTGAACATCTCAAGCTTGTTGAACTGGTGAACGCGCAGGATGCCCCGGGTGTCTTTTCCGCCAGAACCGGCCTCACGGCGGTAGCACGTCGACCACCCGGCGTACCGGTAGGGTCCGTCGGTGAGGTCGAGAATCTCGTCGGCGTGGAACCCCGCGAGCGCCACCTCGCTCGTACCGGTGAGGTACAGGTCGTCGGCCGGAAGGTAGTAGATCTCGTCGGCGTGCTCGTTCAGAAAACCGGTGCCGCGCATGATCTCGGGGCGCACGAGGGTGGGCGTGATCATGGGCGTGAAGCCGTAGTCGAGCGCCTTCTGCAGCGCGAGGTTCATGAGCGCGAGCTCGAGGCGGGCGCCGATGCCGGTGAGAAAGTAGAAGCGCGCGCCGCTGACCTTGGCTCCGCGCTGCAGGTCGAAGGCGCCGAGCAGCTCGCCTAGCTCGACGTGGTCGCGCGGCTCGAAGTCGAACTCGGGCCGGGTGCCGACCTCGCGCAGAGTGACGAAGTTCTCTTCGCCGCCGGCCGGAACGCCGTCGATGATGGGGTTCGCGATGGATCCGACGAGGCGGTCGAACTCGGCCTGGGCATCCTGAACCCGCTCGTTGGCGAGCTTCACGCCCGCGGCCATCGACTGGGCCTCGGCTACCAGCGCCTTCTTGTCGGCCGGGGCGGCCTTCGCAACCTGCTTGCCGAAACTGTTCTGCGCCTGTCGCAGGTTCTCGAACTCGGTGATGGCCGCGCGGCGCTCGGAGTCGGCGGCCAACGCCTCGTCGACGAGCTCGGTCGACGCGCCCCTCGCGGCCTGGGAGCGCCTAATGGTGTCGGGGTTTTCGCGCAAGAGTACTGGATCGATCACCTGCACAATCTTAGCGATGCCATACCCTGTGTCTTGTGGCCGTCAGAGAGCAGGGCAGAGCAGAGCAGGGCAGTTCCGACGAGGGCAGCGCCGATCAGGGCAGTGCGGGCGTGAAGCACGCGGCAGTGGTGTACAACCCGATCAAGGTCGACGAAGAGCACCTGCGCAGTGCCGTTGCCGAGCGCGCGGCGGCAGCGGGCTGGGGCGAGACGCTCTGGTACGAGACCACGGTGGATGACGCGGGGCAGATCCTCACCGGCGAAGCAGTGCTGGCCGGGGCCGACGTGGTGATGGCCGCCGGGGGTGACGGAACCGTGCGGGCCGTGGCCGAGGCGCTCCGCGGAACGGGGGTGCCACTGGCGCTTCTTCCGTCGGGCACCGGCAATCTGCTGGCGCGCAACCTCGATATGACGATGAACTTCGACGAGGGCATCCAGCTCATGTTCACCGGCTACGATCGTGCCATCGACGTCGGGCTGATCGACATCTACCGGCCGGTGCCGAGCCCCGAGGCCGATATCGCCCGCGGCGAGTCGTCGGAGAACGAGCCGCCCGCCGGCGACACGGCGCCCGACGAACCCGTCTCCACGCACGTCTTTCTCGTGATTGCAGGCCTCGGAATCGACGCCAAAATGATTGCGAACACCAACTCGAAGCTCAAAAAGGCTGTCGGCTGGCTGGCTTATGTTGACGGCGGCCTGCGCGCCATCCCCGAACTGCGCGCCATCACCATGAAGGTGTCGATCGACAACGAAGAATGGCGCAGCGTCTCGTCACACTCGGTGATGGCCGGCAATTGCGGGCTCCTGCCGGGTGGTTTGCTGCTGATTCCGGATGCCCGACCCGACGATGGCGTACTCGACTTCATGGCGCTGCGGCCCAAGGGGCCCTTCGGCTGGATCAGGGCGTGGAACAAGGTCGCCATCGAGAACGGAGTTCTCGCCAAGTCTGCCGCCGGCCGCAAGATCATCGAGCTCTCGCCCGACGTCAACGATGTCATCTACCGGCAGGGAACCGACCTGCGCCTCGACCTCGACGAGCCGCAAGAGATCCAGCTCGACGGTGATGAGTTCGGGCGGGCGTCGCAGATCCATGTCTGGATCGACCCCGCCGCCCTCATGGTGCGCGTCTAGCTCTCGGTCCGCCGCCGCCGCCCGAATCGAGTTGCCCCAGCTTGTCGGCGCCCGCAAGCCCGGGCGACAGTCCGGGGAAACTCGGTCGCGGAACGGGGCGGGACCTGTCTCTTATACACATCTGACGCTGCC
>NZ_JASJXO010000055.1:0-27700 GCF_035018625.1 Subtercola sp. RTI3
AGCAGCAGGCGGGATGATGGCCGATTCGTTCATGACCCAAGTCAACCACCAACCACTGACATTCACTCAACAAATAGGGCCCAAATCGACCCCCACCAGAAAAAAATCTCAAAATTCTTTTCCAGCCGAGACTGACTAAAAACCCACTGAGGTCAGATCAGCGATTTCGTGTGCCACACGGTCTTGGTTTCGGTGAAAGCAGTGATGCGGGCGAGCGACGGGAGTGCTGCATCCGGGCCCGACTCGGGCGGGAGCACGCGCATCAGGGTCTCCGCGGCCGCGATCTGCAACGAGATCCAGTCGAGGTCGGATGCCCCCACCAGGTCGAGCGCATTCACATCGGCGTGCGATGCAAGCCAGGGCGCGATCTCGGCTGGCGAACCGGTGAGAATGTTGACAACTCCCCCGGGCACATCACTGGTGGCAAGTACCTCGGCGAGGCTGATGGCGGAGAGCGGCAGCCTCTGCGAGGCCACGACGACGACGGTGTTGCCGGCGACAAGAGCGGGGGCGACGGCACTCACGAACCCGACCAGGGACGAGTCTTGCGGTGCGATGATGGAGACGACACCGGTTGCCTCGGGCACCGAGATATTGAAGTACGGGCCTGAAACCGCGTTGGCATTGCCAGCAACCTGGGTGTATTTGTCGGCCCAACCGGCGTACCAGATCCAGCGGTCGATGGCCTCGTCAACCTGGGAGCCTGCGACCGACGGCGAGACACCCTCGGAGGCGACGATCTCGTCGATGAACTGGGCGCGACGGCCTTCGAGGAGTTCGGCGATGCGATAGAGCACCTGGCCGCGGTTGTAGCCGGTGGCATTCGACCAACCGGAGACGGCGCTACGGGCAGCGACGACGGCGTCGCGAGCGTCTTTACGGGAGGCCTGCGCGGCGTTGGCGAGAAAGCCGCCCGAGGCGTCGAGTATCTCGTAGACGCGGCCTGATTCGCTGCGCGGAAATTTGCCGCCGATGTAGAGCTTGTATGTTTTGGGCACGGCGAGTCGACTCATTTGTCAGCCCCTTCGAGAGCGGATGAGGTGGAAACAGGAAGGGCCGTCGGGCTTGACCCGAACGCGGCCGGGGCGAGGTAGGCAGCGAGACCCTGCTTGCCGCCTTCACGACCGTAGCCGCTCTCTTTGTAGCCTCCGAAGGGGCTCGAGGGGTCGAACTGGTTGAAGGTGTTGGCCCAGATGACGCCGGCGCGCAGTTTGTCGGCGACAGCGAGGATCTTGCTGCCCTTGTCGCTCCAGATGCCAGCCGAGAGGCCGTAGGGCGTGTTGTTCGCTTTGGCGATCGCCTCGGCCGGAGTGCGGAAGGAGAGAATCGACAGCACCGGCCCGAAGATCTCGTCGCGGGCGATACGCGAGCTGGTCGAGACGTTGGTGAAGATGGTGGGTGCGAACCAGAAGCCGTTCTCGGGCAGGTCGCAGGCGGGACTCCAGCGTTCGGCGCCTTCGGCCTCACCGATATCAGAGAGGGTGCGGATGCGCTGCAGTTGTTCTGCGGAGTTGATGGCCCCGACGTCGGTGTTCTTGTCGAGCGGGTCACCGACTCGCAGGGTGCCGAGGCGCGTCTTCAGGCGCTCGACGACCTCGTCGTGGATGTTCTCCTGCACCAGCAGCCGCGACCCTGCGCAGCAGACATGGCCCTGGTTGAAGAAGATGCCGCGCACGATGCCCTCGATAGCCTGATCGATGGGTGCGTCGTCGAAGACGATGTTGGCACCTTTACCACCGAGTTCGAGTGTGAGCTTCTTCGAGGTACCTGCGAGCGAACGAGCGATTTCGCGCCCGACCGAGGTCGAACCGGTGAAGGCGACCTTGTTCACATCGGGGTGGTTGACGAGGGCGCGACCGGTTTCACCGGCACCCGTGACGATGTTCACGACACCGGCCGGGAGCCCGGCCTGCTGCACGATCTCGGCGAAGAGCAGGGCCGTGAGCGGGGTGGTCTCGGCGGGCTTCAGCACGACGGTGTTGCCGGCGGCGAGGGCCGGCGCGATCTTCCAGGCCAGCATGAGCAGCGGAAAGTTCCACGGAATGACCTGGGCCGCAACACCGAGTGCGCGCGGGTTCGGCCCGACGCCGGCGTGGTCGAGCTTGTCGGCCCAGCCTGCGTAGTAGAAGAACCAGGCGGCGACGAGAGGAACGTCGACGTCGCGGCTCTCTTTGATCGGTTTGCCGTTGTCGAGGCTTTCGGCGACGGCGAGCTCGCGGGCACGCTCCTGCACGAGGCGGGCGATGCGAAAGAGGTACTTTCCGCGGTCACGACCCGAGAGACGCGACCACGTCGTGTCGTAGGCCGTACGGGCGGCTTTTACCGCGGCATCCACGTCGGCCGATGAGGCCTGGGCGATGGTCGCGATGTGCTTCTCGGTGGCGGGCGAGATGGTGGAGAAGGTGGGGTCGCTGCCAGCGACGAACTCACCGTTGATGAACAGCCCGTACTCCGACTGCAGGTTCAACAGCGCTGTCGACTCGGGCGCGGGGGCATATTCCAGAAATGACATGAGGGTAGTCTTTCGATTCGAAATTAGTCGATGGTGACGTAGTCAGCGCCGGAATAATGGCCAGATGCGAGCTTCTGGCGCTGCAACAGAACGTCGTTCAGCAGCGATGAGGCACCGAACCTGAATAGGTGCGGCTGCAACCATTCTTCGCCCGCAGTCTCTGCGACGGTGACGAGGTACTTGATGGCGTCTTTGGATGTTCGGATGCCGCCGGCCGGCTTCACGCCGATCTTCTCACCGGTGAGGCGGTGCCAGTCGCGAACGACTTCGAGCATGAGCAGTGTGACGGGAAGGGTGGCGGCGGGCGCGACCTTGCCCGTCGAAGTCTTGATGAAGTCTCCACCGGCGAGAATGGCGAGCCAGGATGCCCGGCGAACGTTGTCGTACGTGTTCAGTTCGCCGGTCTCGAGAATCACTTTGAGGTGCGCATAGCTGCCATCGACCCGGCGGCAGGCCTCTTTGACGGCGACGATCTCGTCGAAGACCTGGCCGTAGCGACCGGAGAGGAAGGCCCCGCGGTCGATGACCATATCGATCTCGTCTGCGCCCGCTGCGACGGCATCGGCCGTGTCGGCGAGTTTGACGGCGAGCGACGCGCGGCCGCTCGGGAAGGCGGTGGCGACGGCGGCCACGTTGATTCCGCCTTCGACGTTTTCTCCGTGAAAGACGCCGAGGGCCTCGACGGCGGCGGGAACCATGTCGCCGTACACGCAGACCGCGGCGACGCGGGGGCAGCTGAGGTCGCCGGCATCCGGAGTCAGGCCCTTCGCAACCAGCGAACGCACTTTGCCGGGGGTGTCTGCACCTTCGAGCGTGGTGAGGTCGATCAGCGAGATGATGCGATCGAGCGCCCAGGCCTTCGACATGGTCTTGATCGACCGAGAGCCGAGATCGGCTGCGCGTGCGTGCAGCCCGACCGCGTCGACCCCGGGGATACCAGCGAGATAGCGCTTGAGGCTCTGCTCGGTGAGTTCACCACCGAGCACTTCGACTGCCCGCGAAGCCGGGCTCACTGCGTGATCTTTGGTCACTGCACTATCTGGTCGCACTGCTTGCTCTGTGGTCACCGAACACCTGAATTTCTTTGTTGCTTGATTCTGTCAATTCTAGAAGCTGTGTGGGCGGAATGCCCGCGATGCCAGTCGTCTTCGAGCAGGTGCGGGCGTGCAACGATCGCGCCGACCACAACAATCACAGCGATGGTCGCCAGCAGGAAGGCGATGGGAGCTACCCAGCCACCAGTGAGCTGGTGGAGAAATCCCACGGCGAGGGGGCCGACGGCTCCGATCAGGTAGCCGAGGCCCTGAACGAAGCCGCTGAGAGCCACGGCGCCAGCCTGGCTTCTCGTGCGCAGGTTGATCAAGAGCAGCGAGAGCGGAAAGAGTAGCGGACCAGCCCCTGCCAGCGTCACCCATACCCACGGCAGAACGGCTGGTGCACACAACAGGCCGAGGTAGCCAACGACGTACAGTGCAACCCCGATCCAGATGAGCACGCCCACGTTCTTCACTCGAGTGGCGACGAGCGGCACCAAGAGTGAGGCGGGTATGCCGATTCCGGAATACAGCGAGAGCAGCGCCCCGGCAGCGGCGGGGGTCACACCGGCGGAGTCGACCAGAATCTGGGGCAGCCACGCGAACATGGCATAGACGTTCAGTGAGGTGATGCCGAACATGATGCCGAGCGACCACGCCACACGGGAGTGCCACGCGCGCCCCCGCGGCTCGGCCTCGGCGATGGCCGTCACGCTGTCGGCCCGCACTGCCTCTGGCACCGAACGGCGGTCGCGAACGATGAGCATGATCCACGGCAGAACGGCCACAAGGGTGAGCACGGCCCAGAGCCCGACCGAGACCCTCCACCCCGCCGCCTCGCTCATTGGCACTGCAACGAGAGGGGGAAACAGCGAGAAGAGCGAGAGCACGGTGGCGTACAGCGACGTCATCAATCCCACACGGTCGGGAAAGTACTTCTTGACCAGCGGCGGCAGAAGCACGTTGCCGATGCCCATCCCTGCGAAGACAACAGTGCTGCCGGCGACCAGTACGACGTACGATCCTGCGAGCGAACGAACAACATCGCCCACGAGAATGGCGAGAAGTGAGACGAGTACAAGCGATTCGATACGCATGTGACGTTGGAAAATCGGTGCGAGCAACCCGAACAGGGCGAAGCAGAGCGGAGGCAGGGTTCCCAGAACGCCGATGCTGAGGCTGTCGAGCGGAATGTCGACCGAAATCGCCGAGAAGATCGGAGACAGGGCGGCAACCGCGGTGCGGAGGTTGGCAGCCACCAGCAGAATGCCGAGCAGAGCAAGGGCGCGACCGGCCCAGAGCGGGACTGAAGTCGAACGTGGCACCTCGCCACCCATCGAGCCCGCTGCGGCGGGCACGCTCACGCGAGGCGCTTTCTGACCTGCTCGACGTCGTCGTTCATCTGCTCGATGAGCGGCTCGATGCCCGTGAACTTGACCATTCCGCGAATGCGATCGGCGAAAGAGATCAGCACGATGTGGCCATAGAGGTCGATGGTCTGATCGAGCACGAAGGCCTCGACCTGCTTCGGTGGTACCCCGTCGAACGTCGGGTTGCTGCCCACGGAGATGGCAGCCGGGTACCGCCGGTCACCGTCGGTCAGCCAGCCCGCGTAGACACCGTCGGCCGGAATGAGGCCCTCCGAACGCGGCGAGAGGTTCGCGGTGGGAAAACCGAGTTCTCTGCCCCGCTTGGCGCCGTGCACGACTTCACCCTGAATCGCCGGCGGATGCCCGAGCAACTGCGTCGCGCGAAGAACGTCGCCCTCACTCAGCAGCTCCCTGATCCACGTCGACGACACCCTGCGGTCTGACAGCGGTGCCACATCGTCGATGAGGCGCACCTCGAAGCCGAACTCGTCGCCGAGTTCCCGGAGGGTGTCAACGGTGCCCAGGCTTCGGTTTCCGAACCGAAAGTCGCCGCCCACGAGCACGGCTCTGGCGTGCAGTGCGCGAACGAGAATGTCTTCGGCGAACTGGCGCGGGCTCAGCGCGGCAAACGCCTGGTCGAAGGTGAGCATGAGTGCGGCATCCAGACCCGTGTCAGACAACAGGTCGAGCTTCTGCTCATTGCCGACCAGAGCGACGGGCGCGCGCTCGGGCGCAAGGAGGCGAAGCGGGTGCCGATCGAACGTCACAACCGTCGCCACCAGGTTGTCGGCGCGCGCGACCCGGAGGAGCTCATTGATGACGGCGCGGTGGCCTTCGTGCACGCCGTCGAATTTGCCGATGGTCACGGCGGAGGGCCCGAAGTCGGCAGGAACCCCGGCGAGAGACGTGAAGACCTTCACTACTTCGTTGCTCCGGTCTCGCTCTGTGCCGTTTCGTCTGCGGGCAGCTGAGACAGGGCGACCGGCTTGTGGGTGGCGAGCCAGATCATGCCGAGCACCGGGAGAACCAGCGGAACGAAGACGTAACCGACCCCGTAGTACGACCACACTGAGGCGTGGTTGAAGAGCTCAGGCTGCGTGACGCTGAGCGTGCCGACGACCAGCACGCCGAGCATCTCGAACGAGATGGTCACCCACGCCACGCGGTACCAGATCGCGCCCCGAGCAACGAGGGCGATCGTGGCGACGATGTAGACAACGGCTGACACGGCTGACAGGGAATATGCCACCGGGGCGTCGTTGAACTGGTGCAGAATCTGCACGACAGAGCGGCCGGTGGCCCCGAGCGCGAGAATGGCGTAGATGACCACGAGCACACGGCCGATACCGGCGATGCGGGGGCGTCTGGTGCGTTCGGGCGGCAGCGCGGATTCGGATTGTGTCGACATGTCACTGCCCAGTTTAGGCGTTTTGAACCAGCCAGATTTCGTTCATGCGAAACACCATCACGGCAATGGCGAGGCACGCAACACCGAGGATCACAGTGCTCCAGCGGGTGCGGTCGATCAGCGCCCAGAAGACGGCTGCGGCCGGCAGCAGCAGAGCAGAGACCATGTAGACGTAGAACTCGAGCAGGTCACCGCGCGGCTGGTTGCCCGCCGCGGGGGCGATGAGCGCCACCACGAACTGCACGACGAGCAGCAGTTCGACGACGGCTGTAGCGCCCAGCGTGTAGTCGTTCGGGGTGCGGCCGGTCAACCCCACGATGAGGCAGAGCACACCGGCGAGAATGGCGACGGCGATCTGGATGCTCGAGAACCAGTCGATCATGCGCTGGCCCCGAGGGTGCGGGCGGTGGCGGCCGCAGCTGGGGCGTCGGCGGCCATCGTGGGTGTTTCGGCGTCGGGGATGTCGGCATCGGGGATGGCGGCGTCGGACGCTTTAGTGGGTGCGTCTGCGACGGACTCGTCTGCGGTGTCGGTGGCCGGCAACGGCGCCGCATCACGGGCAAAGTTCACAAGAACGCGGCTCAGCCCACCGCGCAGTTCGAACAGGCCGATGAGGGCGCCGTCAGGGTCGATCGCCGCGATGGGCCCGCGTGCAGACGCCTCGGTGCCCGGTGCTGGGGGTGGCGGGTCGACCGCGATGCGCTTGCCGTCGCGCAGCTCAGACGCCTGGATCTCATCGAGCTGGACCGCGGGAAACAGCGCCCGGGCGGTGTCTGCGGGCGTCACGAGGTCGCGAGCAGGGTCGAGAACATCGAGCGTGTGCGCGTGAGCGACCTCGAACGGCCCGATGCGGGTGCGGCGGAGGGCCGTGAGGTGGCCGCCGACTCCGAGTGCGTCGCCGAGGTCGCGGGCGATGGCGCGAATGTAGGTTCCGGTTGAGCAGGTGATGCGGGCGGCCACGTCGAGCACGGCGTTGCCTTCGGCGTCGGTGCCGGGAGTGGCTGCCGAGACGTCGATGCTGGCGATGGTGACAGGGCGGGCATCCAGAACCACCGTCTCGCCCTCCCGAACCCGGGTGTAGGCGCGCTTGCCGTCGACCCTGATGGCGCTGACCGAGCTCGGGGTCTGCAGAATGTCGCCGGTGAGGGCAGCGAGACCGGCCGCGATCGTTTCGGGCTGAACCGCCTCGACGGCGCCGGCGGGGGCGGTGAAGATGGTCTCGCCCTCGGAGTCGTCGGTGGTCGTCGCGGCGCCGAGCCGGATGACGGCTTCGTACTCTTTGTCGAGGCCGACCACGTAGGTGAGCAGACGGGTCGAGTTGTTGAGCCCGAGCACGAGCAGGCCGGTGGCGAGGGGATCGAGGGTGCCGGCATGGCCGACTTTGCGCGTGCCGGCGAGTTTGCGGGTGCGGGCGACCACGTCGTGACTGGTGATGCCCTGCGGTTTGTCGACGAGAACGATTCCGCTCTGGGTCAGGCCGCGGCGGGCCTGGCTCGCGCGCGGTTGGCCCTTGGTGGTCGCGCCGGTGTGGATCTGGCCCATCAGCAGCGGTCGGCGAAGACGCGCACCGGATGCTCTTCGTCGGTCACAGAGATGATGGCATCGGCCGCGACACGAGGCGCTACGGCTGCCGCATAGAGCTCGTGGGCTGCACCGAGTTGCCCGTCGAGCAGGGCAAGTGGAGCCTCGAGAAAGGCGACGAAGTTGGCGACGCCGCGAAGTTCGGGCCGCTGCAGAAAGGGCCCGTCGACGATGAGAATAGCGTCGGCTGGCGCGGTGACCCAGCGCGACTCGACGGGTGCGTCACGGGATTCGTCGAAGCTGGCCGTGACGAACCCGGTGCTGCCGCCCATGCGGAACGGCTGCACGAGCACGCGGAGGAACGAGGCGTAGTCGTACCGGTCGAAGTAGTAGCCCTCCGGCGAGTCGGCACCGCGCTGCTGGCGGCTCTCCCGGGGCAGCAGGAAGTCGTCGAGGCTTGCGCGAACGACGGCGTGGCCCGAGGCGCGAAAGGAGGCGGCCAGGTCGTCGGCGAAGGCGCGGGCGCCGAGCGCACCGTCGATGCCGACGAGCGGGCGGCCGCGGCCGTAATTGTGGGCGATCTCGGTGGCGAGGGCATCGACGAGTTCGTTGCGTGGCGTGGGCGGGTAGAGCATGACTCCAGTTTACGGGTGGGGGGTGACAGTCGGCGAGGGTGGCCGCGAGTGCGCGGGCGGCGAGCATCCGGGCGCGACAGCGTAGATTAAAGAGGATGAGCACGGCACACCCGCACCCCGCGATCGCACCCGCGCTGATCGGGTGGTTCGCCGAGAACGCCCGCGACCTGCCGTGGCGCCGGCCCGGGTTCACAGCCTGGGGCACGCTGGTGAGCGAGTTCATGCTGCAGCAGACGCCGGTGTCGCGCGTGATTCCGCGGCTCGACGAATGGCTCGCACGCTGGCCAACCCCGGCTGCGCTGGCGGCCGACTCGCCCGGTGACGCCGTGCGGGCGTGGCAGTCACTCGGCTATCCGCGCCGCGCCCTGTGGTTGCACGCGACAGCCGTGGCGATCGTCGAGCGGCACGGCGGCGTGGTTCCGCGGGAGGTGGATGCCCTGCTCGCCCTCCCCGGCGTCGGCGACTACACCGCCCGGGCCGTCGCGGCCTTCGCGTACGGCGAGCGTCACCCGGTGGTCGACACGAACATCCGGAGGGTGATCGCGCGCGCGGTGGCCGGTCAGGCCGAGCCCGCGCCGCCGAGCATCCGGCGCGACCTGGCGGCAATGAGCCAGCTGCTGCCCGACGAGAAGGTGGCCGCGCGGAGTTTCAACGCGGCGATCATGGAGCTCGGTGCGACGGTCTGCACCGCACGGGCGCCCCGCTGCGAGGCGTGCCCGATCAGTGAGTACTGCGAGTGGAGGGGCGCAGGGTTTCCGGGGTACGACGGGCCGCGGAAGGCCGTGCAGAAGAAGTACGAGGGGTCGGATCGTCAGGTGCGGGGGCTCATTCTCGCGGCGCTGCGGGCGGCGCCCGATGCTGCGGCACCGCACGCTCTGGCACCCGGCACCCGACCGCCAGAACCTCCCCGGCCCGGCCCTACCTCCCGCCACGGCAGTGTCACCGCCGCCGACATCGCTGCGCTCTGGCCCGACGACGAACAACGCGACCGCGCTCTCGCCGGGCTCGTCAGCGACGGGCTCGCCGCCGTGACCGCCACTGGATACGCGCTACCGTAGAAGCCGACCACCGTGTCGACAACAGGGGGAACATGCAGATCGCACTCGTCGGAGCCGGCGCCATCGGGGGCAGCATCGCTGCTTCGCTCAACCGCAGCGGCCACGATGTCGAGCTGGCCGCGCGCGGCGAACACCTGGCCGCAATTCGTGAGTCGGGCATCCGGCTGACCGGCGCCTGGGGCACCCACACGGCCCTCGTCACCGCGAACGAGACCCTCACGAGGCGCCCCGAACTGGCGCTCGTCTGCACGAAGGCTCAGGATGCCCGGTCGGCCATCGAGGCGAACCGCGAGTTTCTCACCGGTCTGCCCGTGGTCATCGTACAGAACGGCCTCGAGGCGCTTGCGACGGCCCGCGCCGCCCTCCCCGACGCAGACTGGATCGGCGGCCTCGCCCTCTACGCCGCCAGCTACCTCTCGGCCGGTGAGATAACCGTCACAACGTCGGGCCCCACCCTTCTCGGCAGCGGAGACGGCCCACCCACCGCGGCCACCGTCGCGGCCGCTGGCGTGCTCGCCGAGTCGGTGCCGGCGCAGGCCATCAGCAACTTCACGGGCGCGCAATGGAGCAAGCTCATCGTGAACCAGGTCAACGCAATGCCCGCCATCACGGGGCTCAGCGTGCAGGAGACCATCGCGAATGCCGAACTCCGCGCCATCATCACCGCCGGAATGCGCGAAGCCGTGCGGGTGGGGCGCGCGAGCGGCGTGCGCTTCGAGAAAGTGCAGGGCCTCAGCAGCGCGATGCTCCGGGTCTTCACGTCGGTGCCCGCGACGCTGGCCGAGCAGCTTCCGCTGCTGATGGCGCGTCGCATGGGCGACACTCCGAACCCGGGGTCGACGCTGCAGAGCATCCGGCGCGGGCAGCTGACCGAGGTCGACTACCTCAACGGTGCAGTTGTGGCCGAGGCCGCTGCCGCCGGCGTGAATGCCCCCATCAACGCCGCTCTCACCGAAATGGTGCACGGGGTTGAGGCGTCGCACCACTTCATGACACCCGGCGCCGTGGCGCGGGCCGTCGATCTCGCCGCGGAGAAGCGGGGCTAGACGCCCTTGGCCGGTTCGGCCTCGTGGTTCTCGGCGTCTTCATCAGCGTCGTCGGCAGTGCCAGCGTCATCGTCGTCGTCGTCATCGTCGTCATCGTCGAAGTCGTCTTCGTCGGCGATGACGCGCGGCTTCACGTACGGGTCGGCGTCGCCGGCGTACGTGCCCGTGCGGGCGAGCGACTCGACCTCAGCGTCGCGCGTGCGGGCCTCGGTGAGCAGCGAGTCGATGAGCTTCGCGTTCTCGGGGATGCCATCCGCGATGAATTCGAGCGACGGGGTGAGCCGCGAGGTGATGTTCTTGCCCACCTCGGTGCGCAGCATGCCGGTGGCTGATTTGAGGGCGGCGGCACTGTCGGCACGCTCTTCGTTAGTGCCGTACACCGTGTAGAAGATGGAGGCGTGCTGCAGGTCGCCAGTGACGCGAACGTCGGTGATGGTCACGAAACCCATGCGCGGGTCTTTGACTCCGCGTTCGAGCTTCTTGGCCACGATGACTTTGATGCGGTCTGCGAGCTTACGCGCGCGGGCTTCGTCAACCATGATGTGCTTCTTTCCGTAGTAAAGCGAAGGGCGGGGCATCCTGAACCCAGGACGCCCCGCCATCACACAGCAACCGCTAGGTACGCGGCTTCTCTTTCAGTTCGATCGTCTCGATCTCGTCGCCGATCTGGATGTCGTTGAACTTGCCGAGGCCGATACCAGCCTCGAAGTCTGTACGAACCTCGGTGACGTCGTCTTTGAAGCGACGCAGCGACTCGATGGCCAGGCTGTCTCCGACCACAACGCCGTCGCGAATGACTCGCGCCTTGGCGTTGCGGGTGATGGTACCCGAGCGAACGATGACACCGGCGATGTTTCCGAACTTGGAGGAGCGGAAAATCTCGCGGATCTCGGCAACACCCGACTGAACCTCTTCGAACTCGGGCTTGAGCATGCCCTTGAGCGAGTTCTCGATGTCTTCGAGTGCGTTGTAGATGACCGAGTAGAAGCGCACGTCGACACCCTCACGGGCCGCACGTTCGCGGGCCTTCGGGTCGGGGCGCACGTTGAACCCGATGATGATCGCGTTGTCGATCGTCGCCAGGTCGACGTCGGATGCCGTGACGGCACCGACACCACGGTGGATGATGCGCAGCTGCACGCTGTCGTCGACCTCGATCTTGAGCAGCGACTCCTCGAGTGCTTCGACAGCACCCGAGACGTCACCCTTGATGATGAGGTTGAGCGACTCGACCTTGCCCTCTTCGAGTGCCTTGGTGAAGTCTTCGAGCGAGATGCGCTTGCGGGCACGGGCCAGCAACGCGTTCCGCTCGACGGCTTCACGCTTCTCAGCGATCTGGCGGGCGGTGCGGTCTTCTTCGATGACGAGGAACGTGTCACCGGCGCGAGGCACCGACGACAGACCCTGCACCTGAACGGGGCGGGAAGGCGTTGCGGCAAGAACCGCGACACCGTTCTCGTCGTGCATGGCACGAACGCGGCCGTAGGCGGTACCGGCGACGATCGCGTCGCCGACCTGCAGCGTTCCCGACTGGATGAGCACGGTTGCGACCGCACCACGACCCTTGTCGAGCTTCGCTTCGATGGCCACACCGCGGGCGTCTTTGTTCGGGTTCGCCCGCAGGTCGAGGCCGGCGTCTGCGGTGAGCAGAACGGCGTCGAGCAGCTTGTCGATGTTGACGTTGTTGCGAGCAGAAACGTCGACGAACATGACGTCTCCGCCGTACTCCTCGGCAACCAGGCCGAACTCGGTGAGCTGCTGGCGCACCTTGGCCGGGTTGGCCCCGGGTACGTCGATCTTGTTCACCGCCACGACGATGGGCACGCCCGCCGCCTGTGCGTGGTTCAGTGCCTCAATGGTCTGGGGCATGATGCCGTCGTCTGCCGCCACCACGAGAACCGCGATGTCGGTGACCTGCGCACCACGGGCACGCATGGCGGTGAACGCCTCGTGGCCCGGTGTGTCGATGAAGGTGATGGCGCGTTCGATGCCCTCGTGCTCGGTGACGACCTGGTAGGCACCGATGTGCTGGGTGATGCCACCTGCTTCACCGGCGACGACGTTCGCGTTGCGAATGGCATCGAGGAGGCGGGTCTTACCGTGGTCGACGTGACCCATGACGGTGACGACGGGCGGGCGGATCTCGAGGTCTTCCTCCGTCTCTTCGGCGAGTTCTTCGTCGAGGTCGATGTCGAACCCGAGCAGCAGCTCGCGGTCTTCGTCTTCGGGCGAGACCATCTGGATCTTGTAGCCCAGCTCTTCGCCGAGCACACCGAAGGTGGCCTCGTCGAGAGACTCGGTCGCCGTGGCCATCTCACCGAGGTGAAAGAGCACGGTGACCAGGTTGCCGGGGCTGGCGTCGATCTTGTCGGCGAAGTCGGTGATGGAGGCACCGCGGCGCAGGCGCACCACGGTCGACCCGTCGCCGCGGGGCACACTGACGCCACCGAGCGAGGGCGCTTCCCTCAGTTCGAATTCAGCTCTCTTCGTACGCTTCGACTTGCGCGCCTTGGCACGCCCGCCACCACGACCGAAGGCACCTGCGGTACCACCACCGGGGCCACGGCCACGGCCGCCGGCACCCGCTGCGGGGCGGGGAGCCCCGAACGTGTTGCCGGGAGCAGCACCCGGAGTACCACCGGGACGGAACCCGCCGGCACCAGCCGGACGAGCGCCACCGGCACCACCGGGGCGGAAGCCGCCGGCACCGGCCGGGCGTGCACCGAAGCCGCCCGGGCGGTTGCCCTGGCCTGCTCCGCCGGGGCGCGGGGCGCCGGGGCGAGGTGCACCCGGGCGGGGAGCACCGGGGCGAGGAATGTTGCTGGGGGTTGTCGAGCCGCCCGCAGCCGGAGCACCGGGGCGAGGCGCAGCTGCGCCACCGGCCTGCATGCCCTGCTGGCTGGCGAACGGGTTGTTGCCGGGGCGAGGAGCGCCGGGGCGCTGCATTCCCTGGCTCGACGCGAAGGGGTTGTTGCCGGGGCGAGGCGCGCCTGCTGGGCGGGGAATACTGCCCGGGCGAGGCGCCGAGCCGTCACCCGACGACGCGGCTGCCGACGAACCCGTGCTGGCAGTGCCGGGTGCCGAAGCAGACGTAGACGACGTGCCGGAGGGCGACGCCGTGGCCGGTGATGCAGACGTAGCACTGCCCTGCGTTGCAGGAGCGCTGGGCGTCGACGACGCCGGTCTGGCTGCTGCAGAGGGTGCAGCGCTGGGTGTCGAACCGGCCGCAGAGGCGGGCGTCGACGACGCGGGTGCACTCGGTGCCGCCGAAGCGGGCGAGGGCACAGCCGACGGTGAGGAAGCGGCCGACGTTGCGGGAACGGCCGTCGTTGATGACGGGGTGGGTGCCGATGCCTGTGCGGCGGCCGCGGGGGCGGGTGCCTTCGGTGCTGCCGGGCCCGGGCGGGTGCCGGGGCGCGCGGTGGTGGCCGCAGCGGCGGCGGGTGCACTCGCACCGCTGGTGCTCGCACCAGCAGTCGCCTTTGCGGCGTTGCTTTCGGCCTGCAGCGCCTCTTTCAGGCGGCGGGCGACGGGGGGTTCAATGCTCGACGACGGGCCTTTGACGAATTGGCCCATTTCTTTGAGCTTCGCCAGGGCGACCTTGCTGTCGACGCCGAGTTCGCTTGCGATCTCGTGTACGCGTGGTTTTGCCACAATTCTCCTTGTTCGGGCCGGCTCCCGAAAAGGGGCAGGCCTTAGCTACGTGCGGGACTCATTTCGAGCCGCTCATTAGTTGTTGCTCATTAGTTCTTCACAGTTTTTTTACTCGCGGTTTCTGTTGGCGAATTAGTCAGGAGGCCAGGCCGGTGAGTCTGGCACCCAGTGCTGCCGTTTCAAGAGGTGTCTCCGTGCGAAGCGCCCGCCCGAAGGCCCGGCGCTTCACCGCTTTCTGAAAACACTCCACACTCGGATGCAGGTACGCACCGCGCCCCGGCAGAACCGCCGCCTCATCGGCAACGATTTCGAGATTCTGGGCGACGACCCTGAGAAGGGAAGACTTTTCGGCACGCGCTCGGCAACCGACGCACGTTCTAACAGGTTTCATTCTAGCACCGCCAATTTTCGCCACGCCGGTATCGACGTGGTTACCGGATGCTCGTTCTAGTCATCCTCGAGAATCGAGTCGGGCTGAATGTCGATCTTCGCGCCCGTGAGCTTCGCGGCGAGGCGGGCGTTCTGGCCCTCCTTGCCGATGGCGAGCGAGAGCTGGTAGTCAGGAACCAGTGCCCGAACGGCTTTCAGCGACGCATCGATGACAAACGAGCTGGTCACCTTGGCCGGCGACAGGGCGTTCGCCACGAACGTGGGCAGGTCTTCCGAGTAGTCGACGATGTCGATCTTCTCGTTGCCCAGCTCGTTCGTGACCGCGCGCACCCGCTGGCCGAGTTCGCCGATGCAGGCACCCTTGGCGTTGATGCCGGGTTCGGTTGCCCGAACGGCGATCTTGGTACGGTGGCCGGCTTCGCGGGCGAGCGACACGATCTCGACGCTGCCGCTGGCGATCTCGGGCACCTCGAGTGCGAACAGCTTGCGTACGAGCGAGGGGTGCGTGCGCGAGACGGTGATCTGCGGGCCTTTGAGGCCCCGCGTCACGGCGGTGACATAGACGCGGATGCGGTTTCCGTGCGCGTAGACCTCGCCCGCGACCTGCTCTTCGGGAGGCATGATGGCCTCGACCGTTCCGAGGTCGACGTGAATCATGCGGGGGTTCGGCCCCTGCTGGATGACCCCGGCGACGATGTCACCCTCACGACCCTTGAACTCACCGAGAACGGCGTCGTCGGCGATGTCGCGCAGGCGCTGGTTGATGACCTGCTTGGCCGCGAAGGCCGCGATGCGACCGAAGTCGCTCGGGTTGTCGATGCTCTCACCGATGACGATTCCCTCGTCGTCGAGCTCGGGCACGAAGATGCTGACGTGCCCGTTCTTGCGGTCGAGGTGCACGCGCGCCTTGGGTGCGTCGCCGGCACCGTCTGCGTGCGGTGCTGAGCTGTGCGGTGCTGAGGCGTGCGGTGCTGAGGCGTGCGGTGCTGAGGCGTGCCCGGCTCCACCCTGCGGCGAAGCGCTGTGCTCACCCTGGCCAGTGTGCTTCAGGTAGGCGGTGAGAATCGCCTGTTCGATGATCTGCACGAGCTCTTCGAAAGGAATTTCGCGTTCGCGTTCCAAGAGCTTGAGCACGCTGAGGTCGATATCCACGGCCGGCCTCCTTCATTCTGTGTTCAAGTTTTGCCGCGGCACGGTGGCGCGCGGTCCAGCTAAATAGAATACCAGAGACGGAGCTGTTCGAGTCCTTCGTCGAGGCTCACCGTCGGGGCCCACTCGAGGGAACGCTGTGTTCTGCGCTGGTCGTACCAGTGCGAGGTCGAGAGCTGCTCTGCCAGAAAACGAGTCATCGGCGGTTCGTCGGCGTGTTGCCGCACCGCCCACGCCTTCTCAATCACTCCCCCGGCAGCTCGGGCGGCCCCCGCCGAGACGCTCCAGCGTGGCCCGGGCACACCCGCGGCCCGGCAGATGGCGCCCAGCAGATCGGCTACCGTGCGCGGCTCGCCATTCGTCACCACGAACGACTGGCCGTGAACCACGTCGGCCCGGCCGAGTGCCGCCACGATCGCCCCGGCCGCGTTGTCGACGAACGTCGTGTCGATGAGCGCGAGCCCCCCGTTCAGCAGCGGGAGCCTGCCCCGCCGGGACCGCTCCACCACTCGCTCGATGAGCTGCGTGTCGCCCGGCCCCCACACAATGTGGGGGCGCACGGCGACAACGCTGAACCCGGGAGCATCCGCGCCCAACGCCAGAACCTCGGCCTGCGCCTTCGTTCGGGCGTACTCACCGCGTGCCCGAACGGGGTCGGCCGGCAGGGCGTCGTCGCCGGCGATCGACATGCCGGCGTGCGCGACAGACGGCGACGACACGAAGACGAACCGCGTCACGCCGGAGTTCTGCGCCTCACGGAGCAACGTTCTCGTGCCCCCGACGTTCACCGCCTCGAAATCAGCACGGTCACCCGTGAACGAGACTTTCGCGGCCAGGTGAATCACTGCATCCATGCCCCCGGATGCCCGCCGAACCGCACTCGCATCGGTCACTGAACCGCGGTGGTCTTCTACCCCGGCCAGCCCAGAGGGGCCTCGCTGAAAGGTTCGTACCTCGTGGCCGAGACGCAGGGCTTCGTTCGCCACGCATCTGCCGAGCATCCCGCTCGCCCCGGTCACAAGTACCTTCACGGGCGTCGCCGCGCGCCGCCCGCGAGCACTCCGGCGGCCCAGATGCCGAGCGCGCCGCGGTCGATCTTCGAGTTGTGACGCACATCGGTTGGCAGTTCGCGCACCACCAGCACAGCAGCGACGGGGAGGCCTGTCGCCTGGCGCACCGCGGCGGTCAGCGCGGTCGGTGCCAGTGCGACTCCCGGCGCGAACGGCCCGCGGCCGAACACCCGCGGCGTCGCAGAGACCACCCGCGGCTCGGCATCGCGTGCCGCGCCGTCACCGAAGGCCGCATCGGAGCCGATGCCGAGAGTGCCAGCGGCAGCAGTCGGGTCGATCTCGACGACCGCCACGACCTGCGCGGTTCCACGGGGGCCCACACCCACAATGGCCGCGCGGCGCACACCGGGCAGCCGTTCGATGCACTGCTCGGGTCCCACCGGGGTGAGCACGCCGTCGGCCGTGACGATGACGTGCGGCAGTCGGCCCTCGACCCAGAGCCGGCCCTTCGGGTCAAGGTGCCCCACGTCACCCGTGCGGTGCCAGCGGGGGCTGCGAGGAGTTCGATCGCGGCGCGACTCGCGCTCGGTCGCCCACAGCTGGTCGTAGTGGTCTTTGAGGTGTGCGGCCGCGACCACGATCTCGCCGGTGACGTGCGGCTCCAGCGTGAGGGCGCCGCTCGCCGAACCCTCGGCATCGAGCGCGCTGATGCGAATCTCGACCCCGTTCACCGGCAGGCCAACACAGACTCCGCCCGGCGCTCGACGCGGCGCTTCAGGGAGGTGGGTCGCTTCTGCAGCGGCCAGGGCATCCAGTTCGGCCGCCCGAATGCCGCCGAGCGTGATGTCGGTCATCAACAGTCCCTCGGTCATGCCGTACGGGGTATGGATGCTCGCCTCGGGTACCAGCGCCTGAACCCGTTCGAGCAGCGGCACCGGCAGCGGAGCCCCCGCCGACAGCAGGGTCTGCACGCGCCCGAGTGCACGGCGCCCTTTCAGCGAGAGCTCGGCCGAGGTGGCGAGCACATTGGTCAACGCGGCCGGAGATGCGAAGACGACCGTGGCATCGACCGCGAGGGCTGCCTCGGCCACCGCGGTCGCGGTGAGGGTCTTGGGCGACGTCACATCCATGTCGGGCGTGACCGACGTCGCGCCGAGCGCCGGACCGAGCAGTGCGAACGGCGCGAACCCGGCGACCAGGCCCGTACCGACGCCCACGCCGAAGCGGATGCGCAACACCTCGACGAGCGCGCTCAGCTGCCGGTGCGTGTAAACGACACCCTTCGCGGGGCCGGTCGACCCCGAGGTGAACAGAATGGCCGCCACGTCGTCGGCGACGGGTGCGGGGTGCACCGCCTCTGCAGCGAATGACTGTCGGCCGAGCCGCGCCACGTTGCCGAGCGAGTGGCTCACGCGGAGGGCGGCAGCGATCGGGGGCGGCAGACGCTTCGCGGAGATCTTCTGGCCCGGCCAGCCGAGCGTGCGGGCCGCGGCGAGGGCCGTTTCGATTCCGATGATGTGGTCGGGGTGGGCGCCGCGAACCGCGCGGCCGAGGCCTTTCAGCCCGAGGCCGGCATCGGCGACGACGATCACGGCGCCGATGCGAAGGCAGGCGTAGACGACCGCGGTCAGGTCTGCGCCGGGCGGAACCAGCAGCGACACGCGGTCGCCCTTCGCCACTCCGATGGAGACCAATCCCGCCGCGAGCTCGTTGACGCGCTGCGCCAGCAGCCTCCAGCTCACGACGCGCGCGCCGTGCGTGACCGCCATTCCTCGCGCGCCCAGCGTGTCCGCGACGCTCCGCGCTTCTTCGGCACTGCCAGCTTCTCGCGCATTGCCGGCCCCGCCACGCGGAGCCATCTCGACAACGGCCGTCGCCTCCGCGGCCGATCCCGCCGCCAGTTCGTCAATCGTCGTCCACAGCGGCCGCCACTCCCCCGCTCCGCCGTCCCCGACCCATCCACTCGGCGAAGCCATCCGCGTCGGCGCGGGGCGCTGGAGCGAAGTGGTCGGAGAGCCACTGCAGGAGGAGGGGGGCGTAGGCGATGTCTTCGCCGACGAGGTGCCCGGCGGACTCGAAGCGGGTCACATCGGCGTGCGGCAGCCGGGCGACGAGGTCGCCGAGGTAGCGGTCGCTGAAGACAGGGTCACGCGGGCCCCAGATCATGGTCGCCGGCACGCGGAGCTTTGCGACACCCGCCGACACCCGAGCGAGCTCGGCGAAACTCGGGTGCGACGCGTCGACCGGAATGTCGGCCACGAATGCCCCGATGCCCTCGCGCCGCGAAGCGCTCCGGTACGGCGACCGGAACGCATGCCGCACGTCGGCGTCGAGCGACGGATGCGCGATTGCCAGCGTGGTGTCGAGAAAACCTGTCGTTCGCACGGTGCTGAGATCGAGCATCCCGTGTCGCAGTACGAGCCGTAACGCAGCGGGCAGCGGGGCGTTCGACGGCTGGTGCACGGCGGTGTTGAGCAGCATGACGCCGGCCAATGACTCCGGATGATCGACGGCCCAGCCGAGCGAGACAACCCCGCCCCAGTCGTGGCCGAGTGTCACCACGGGGCCGTCGACCCCCAGGGCTTCGGTCAGCGCACCGAGATCACGGATTCGCCGGCGCAACCCCCGCATCTCGCCGCTTCGCTCGGAGAACCCCATCTCGAGCTGGTCGACCGCGATGACCCGCCACACGGGCGCACCAGTCAGGCCAAGCGCACCGGCAGCACCCTCGACCCCGGCAGTACCATCGAACCCGGAAGCACCGGCCGAACCATCAGCACCGGCAGAATCAGCATCGGCCGCATCCGTCGCAGCCGCCAGCAGTGCCCGCCAGAGGTACGACCACGTGGGGTTGCCGTGCACACACAGAATCGTTCCGGTGGGCTCGACCCCCAGCTCGGCGAGCCGAGCAGCGTTGTCGAGCAAGTGCCACGTGCGCGGCACACCGTCACCGTCAGGCGCTGTGACCAGCCTCGACCAGCTCGCGTCGAGCCCCGGCAGCCCGGCGGGCGGCAGTGTGGCCGCGAACCGATGACCGCGTGCGCTCACTACCAGACGATCTCGGTCATGGCCGTGTTGATGCCCGAGCCGACCCCCATGCAGAGGATGCGTTCGCCCTTCACGAGCTTCGACGCCTCGAGGGCGAGGGTCATCGGCAGCGATGCCGGGCCCACGTTGCCGAGCTCGGGGTAGGTCAGCGGAATACGCCGACGGTCGAGCTTGGCGGCCTTCACGATGGAGTCGGTGTGCACATCAGAGACCTGGTGCAGGATGTAGCGATCCATCTTCTGCCAGTCCCACGAGCCTTTGGCTTCTTTCCAGGCCTCGACCACCAGCGCCATGCCGCCCGCGAGCAGCTCCTTGGTGTGGGTGAACATGCCGTCTTTGTCGCCGACGCAGAGCAGGTGGTGCTCGGTGCCGGCCCGCGAGATGCCGCCCATGATGCGGTGGCCTTCGGGGTGAGCATCCGCCGGGCCGAGCACGGCAGCGGCTGCCCCCGAACCCAGAGTGAGCGAGGCGAATTCGTTCACGAAGTCTTTGCGGGAGACGCCGGGCTGCGACAGCCGGGCGATGGTGTTGGCCTGGATCTCGCCCGAGTCTTCACCGTCGACGATGACGGCGTACTTGATCTGGCCCGAGTCGATCATCTGCGATGCCAGGGTCATGCCGTTCACGAACCCGAGGCAGGCGTTCGTGATGTCGAAGTTCATGGCCGACGAGGGCAGCCCGAGGGCGTGATGGATGCCCACCGCCACCGATGGCTCCAAGTGCTTGCGCGTCACCGAGGTGTTGATCAGCAGACCCACGTCTTTGGGGTCGACGTTCGCTTCTGCGAGGGCGTCTTTGGCGGCCAGGGCCGCAGCGCCGTCGAAGGTGGTCTCGTCGTCCCAGTTGCGCCGGGAGATGACCCCGGCCACGCGCTGCAGCAGGCCCGTGGGCAGTCGCAGCCGGGTGAGGGCCTCGCCCAGTCGAATGTCGATCTCTTCAGACGTCACCACGAGGGGCGCGAGCCGCGCCTTCACCGCAAGCAGAGCGGAATTCTGATGCCGGAAGGTGGCATTGGAGTTAGTCAAGGGAGTCCTTCATGAGCCTGGTGCAGCCACTACATGCCTGCGCATCGATCAAGTCTAGGTTGAGGTTGATGGGAGTTCGCCCGCGGGGGCTGCCACCTCGATTCGAGATGGCAACCATGCTATGGCGGGTTGGGCGAGTTCGTCAGAGCGCCGCGACAACCGCATCGACCGCGGCTTCGCTGCGGTCACCACTCTTGCGATCCCACACCTCGACCACGCCGTCGGCCACACCACGGCCGACGATGACGATCTTCGGCACGCCGATGAGTTCGGCGTCGCCGAATTTGACGCCGGGCGACACCTTCGGGCGGTCGTCGAACAGCACCTCGTTGCCCGCTGCCTCGAGGTCGAGCACGATCTGCTCGGCAGCGGCGTAGACGGTCTCGTCGCGACCGGTGGCGACGACGTAGACGTCGAACGGCGCAACCGCAGCCGGCCAGATGAGGCCCTTGTCGTCGTTGTTGAGCTCGGCGATGATGGCCAGGATGCGCGTGACCCCGATGCCGTACGAGCCCATCGTCACGGTGACCAGCTTGCCGTTCTCGTCGAGCACCTTGAGCCCGAGTGCTTCGGCGTACTTGCGGCCGAGCTGGAACACGTGGCCGATCTCCATGCCACGCGCCGTCTCGATGGGGCCCGAGCCGTCGGGCGCAGGGTCGCCGTCTTTCACATTCGCGGCCTCGACCCAGCCATCGCCCACGAAGTCGCGGCCGGCAACCAGCCCGAACACGTGCTTCTCGTGCAGATTGGCACCGGTGATCCACTCGGTACCGTCGACCACGCGCGGGTCGAGCAGGTACCGGATGCCCGTGCTGCCCTTCTCGCCCAGAACAGCTGCGCCGCCCTCAGACCACGGGCCGATGTAGCCCTTGACGAGGCCCGGGTGCAGTGCGAAGTCGTCTTCGTTCGCGGCTTCGACCTCGGCCGGTTGAAACGCCACCTCGGCACGCTTGAGGTCGACATCGCGGTCGCCCGGCATACCGACGACCACCAGTTCGCGGGTGCCGTCGAGCTGCGTCACCGCGAGAACGACGTTCTTGAGCGTGTCGCCGGCGACCCAGGCCCGACCGTCGTCGCGCGGCTGCTCGGCGTTGGCGAGGTCGACAAGGGTCTGGATGGTCGGGGTGTGCGGTGAGTCGAACACCGTTGCCGCCGGTAGACCCTCACTGGGCCGCGCGTCGGGCACCAGCGTCGTGAACGCTTCGACGTTGGCTGCATAACCGCCCGCCGAGCGTACGAAGGTGTCTTCGCCGACGGGCGTGGGGTGCAGGAATTCTTCGCTCTTCGAGCCGCCCATGGCGCCTGCGTCGGCCTTCACGATGACGTATTCGAGACCGAGACGCGTGAAGATGCGCTCGTACGCGTCGCGCTGCGCCTGGTACGACGCATCGAGCCCCGCGTCGGTGTAGTCGAACGAGTAAGCGTCTTTCATGGTGAACTCGCGGCCGCGCAGAAGCCCGGCACGGGGACGCGCCTCGTCACGGTATTTGTCTTGGATCTGGTAGATCGACAGGGGCAGGTCTTTGTACGAGCTGTAGAGGTCTTTCACCAGCAGAGTGAAGACTTCTTCGTGCGTGGGGGCCAACACGTAGCCCACACCACGGCGGTCGTTCAGACGGAACATGCCGTCGCCGTAGTCGACGTACCGACCGGTCACCTCGTAGGGCTCTTTCGGCAGCAGCGCCGGAAAGTGCACCTCGTGGGCGCCGGCGTTCGTCATCTCGTCGCGAACGATGGCCTCGATCTTGCTCTTCACGCGGAGCCCCAGCGGAAGCCACGCGAAGATGCCCGGCGCCTGGCGACGGATGTAGCCGGCGCGCACGAGCAGACGATGGCTGGTCACCTCGGCATCGGAGGGGTCTTCGCGGAGGGTCTTCAGAAAATAGTTTGTGAGGCGTGTTGGCACCCCGACAGTCTATTGCTCGCTCACTGGGCCGACGGATGCCTCGGGGGCCTGTGACACGCCCGGCTCCGCAGGCGCAGCCGGAGTGGCCGCAGGCGCAGCTCCCGGCACGGGAATGGGCGCGACCGCACCGTAACCGGCCGCGACCACGGGGGCGCCCACAACCGCACCGCGACGCCGGCGACGGCGAGCGGCCAGCACGAGCAGCAACACGACCACGAGAATCACGACGAGAAGCGCGACCCCGCCGAGCACGAAGATGAGCAGCCAGGGCGTGGTGTCCTCCTGCGGGAAGGCGGCGATCGCCTTCGTCTGGTACTGCTGGGCGATGGCATTGCTCGGGTCTCGCGAGACGACGGTGCCGAGGTCGGCCGCCGCGTCGTGGTAGCGGCCGGAGAAGTACTCGTTCAGGCCCTTACGGTAGAGCGTGTCGACGTCGGAGAGCGTGTTCTTCACTCCGCTGCGGGTGAGCAGCGCGGTGATGGTCTCGGGGGCAGCGGCGAAGTTGAGCTGCTGCGTGTCGTTCGAGGGCCCGAAGCTCACCGTGCCGAGTACGTCGCCCTGCCCGTTGACCACGGGCCCGCCACTCATGCCCGGGCTCATGGCGACCCCGATCTGAGTGAACGGACCGCCGGCGGTCTGCTGCCGACCGCTTACCAGCCCCTGCGCGAAGGTGGGCTGCGGGTTGCCGCTGACCAAGCCGCTCACGTTGCCGGGGTACCCGACGGCGTCGACCTTCTGGCCCGTGGAGGGCTGGTTCGGGGAGACGAGCAGTACGGGCAGGGGCGAGGGCGTGTCGATCTTGAACAGTGCCACGTCGCCCTGGCTGATGGGCCGGTCGTCTTGGAGTACGGCCGGGTAGCCTGCCGCGGTGTCGCCCGTAATGGTGATGGCCGGGTAGACCTTCATCGCCAGCACCGGCGCCGCACCCGACTGCTGCCCCTCGACAGGCCAGTTCGACTCAGCGCCGCCGGCGAGGTAACCCTGGGCGTCGTCAGACGTGATGTCGCCATTCGTCACCTCGTTGGAGAGAAACTGGTCGACGAGCGCCGTCTTACCCTCTGCCACGTCGGCGCAGTGGCCCGCCGTCACGATGTAACCGTCAGAGCTCGCCACGAAACCGCTGCAGCTGAACGAGGCATCGACCGCGTCAGACCAGGCTGTACCGCCGTCGGGCGTCGGGTAGTTGACGAAGCCAGACCAGGTGCCGCTGAGGTACACGGTTCCGGCTTCGACGACGGCCGCCACCTGCTCTTGCGGCAGATCGCTCGAGACGTCGGCGAACGCGGCGGCTGGGGCGAGCATCGACCCAGCCACCATTGCCGTGGCGGCGGTGAGAACGAAAGAGGAACTAAAACGTGACATGAACAACCTCCAGTAGTGCAACGGCGATGCAGCCACATTACCAAGGATTGCTCACTACCGAGCATTTATCGTTTGTCGGCAACCTCGTCGAGCACAACATCGTCGGTGAGCTGATTGCGTCTGTCGGCCGGCGTCTCGAGAACGTCGAGGCTCCGCCCATCGCCGTCGTGCGTCACGACGAACCGCGGAGAGTCATGCAGATGAACGGCGACACGCAGGTGCTGGTGCCTGATCATCCAGACCAGCCCCACAATTGCACCGGCAAAACCGGCCACCGCGGCCACCGCGATGGCCCAGCGCGGGCCGAACGAGTCGGCGATGAGGCCCACGATCGGGGCGCCGATGGGCGTGCCGCCCATGAAGATGGCCATGTACAGCGCCATAACGCGCCCACGGAATTCGGGTGCCGTGGTCATCTGCACTGTGCCGTTCGCGGTTGTCATCAGTGTTTGGGCGGCGAAACCGAGCAACACCAGAGTGAGCGCGAAGGTGAGGTATGAGGGCGCCAGGGCTCCGAGCAGACAGGCCACACCGAACAGGGCAGACGAGGCGAAGATGAGCCGCATGCGCGGCGTCTCGCGCCGGGCGGAGAGCAGGGCGCCCGCCACCGAGCCGACGGCCAGCACGGAGGAGAGCAACCCGAACGCCGTGGAGTCGAGATGGAAGGTGACGGTGGTCATCGTCGACGTGAAGATCTGAAAATTGAGACCGAATGTGCCAATGATGGCGATGATCACCATCACGATGATGATGTCGGGCCGCTTCGAAACATACCGAAAACCACCGAGCAACTGGCCCGGGCCACCACGCGGTTTGGCTGCTCTTCGAAGGTTCTCGCGGCGCATCCGTGTGAGCGAGAAGAGAACCGCACCGAAACTGGCCGCATTGATCAGAAACACCCAGCCCGAACCGACCACGGCGATGAGAACACCGGCCAGCGCCGGACCGATCATGCGGGCCGCGTTGAACGAGGCCGAGTTCAGGGCAACGGCGTTCGAGAGGTTCTTGTCAGAGACGAGGTTCGACACGAACGACTGGCGGGCGGGCGCATCGAAGGCCGAGGTGATGCCGAGCAGCAGCGCAAAGATGTACACCTGCCAGAGTTGAGCCGCCCCGGTGAGCACGATCAGCCCGAGCCCGAGGCCCAGGATGCCCATGATGCCCTGCGTGGCCATGAGCAGTTTGCGGCGGTCGACCCGGTCGGCGACGAGCCCCGTGAAGGGCACGAGCAGCAGCTGCGGGCCCAGCTGCAGCGCCATCACCGCACCGACCGCGACCGCGTTGTTGTTCGTGAGGTGGGTGAGCACGAGCCAGTCCTGAGCGGTGCGCTGCATCCAGGTACCCACGTTCGACACGATGGCGCCACCGAACCAGACGCGATAGTTGTAGTCGCTGAGCGACCGGAACATCGCGCTCAACTGTCGGCGATCTGCCGCAGGATGATCGCCGCACGTTCGAGCGTGACGCGGTCGTCTGTCGAGAGTTCAGCGAGGCGCTGGTAGAGCCAGGCGTCGCGGCGGCGACGGGTCTCGCGAACGAGTGCGGCCCCGCTCTCGGTGACCGAGATGAAGACCTTGCGGCCGTCGTCGGCCGAGGGCGCACGGTCAGCGTACCCCGCTTCGACGAGGGCATTGATCGTGCGGTTCATCGAGGGCGGCGTGACACGCTCGAAGGCAGCGAGGGTGCCGGGCGTACTGGGGCCGCGGTTGTACACGTAGCCGAGAATGGCCGACTGCGAGTCGCTGAGCTCGTCGTCGGCCTTCTCGGCGCGCAGCCGGCGGGAGACCCGCAGGATGGCCGGCCGAAGTTCGGCCGAGAGCTCACCGGGAGAAGATGCTTCAGACATCTAATTAGCCTAACTCATTAGATTGGCTAATTACCTCCCTATAACAGAGTCGTCCAGCGCGTGGAGACACCCTGGCTCAGCCGCGAGCGAATGAGCCGAGTACGGCCGAAGCCACACCGATTCAGGCGGAAGCTGTTCAGACCGTGATGACCTGCGGGCTGCCGAGCTCGCCCGGCGGCATCTCGGCCGCGAGGCGGTTGGCCTCTTCGATGAGCGTGCGCACGATGTCGGCTTCGGGAACCGTCTTGATGACCTCGCCGCGAACGAAGATCTGGCCCTTGCCGTTGCCGGAGGCGACACCGAGGTCGGCCTCGCGGGCCTCACCTGGGCCGTTCACGACGCAGCCCATGACGGCGACGCGCAGCGGCACGGTCATGCCCTCGAGCCCGTCGGTCACGTCATTCGCCAACTTGTACACGTCGACCTGGGCCCGCCCACACGACGGGCACGACACGATCTCGAGTTTGCGTTCGCGGAGGTTCAGCGACTGCAGAATCTGCAGCCCCACCTTGACCTCCTGCGCGGGAGGCGCCGACAGCGACACGCGGATGGTGTCGCCGATGCCCTCGGAGAGCAGAATGCCGAATGCGGTGGCCGACTTGATGGTGCCCTGAAACTCGGGGCCCGCCTCGGTGACACCGAGGTGCAGGGGCCAGTCGCCCCGCGCGGCGAGCAGACGGTACGCCTTCACCATGATGACGGGGTCGTTGTGCTTCACCGAGATCTTGAAGTCGTGAAAGTCGTGCTCCTCGAAGAGGCTGGCCTCCCACACGGCACTCTCGACGAGTGCCTCGGGGGTTGCCTTGCCATACTTCTGCATGATGCTGGGCTCGAGCGAGCCCGCGTTCACGCCGATGCGGATGCTCACGCCCGCAGCCTTCGCGGCCGCCGCGATCTTGCCCACCTGGTCGTCGAACTTGCGGATGTTGCCCGGGTTCACCCGAACTGCGGCGCACCCCGCGTCGATGGCAGCGAACACATAGTTCGGCTGGAAGTGGATGTCGGCGATCACCGGAATCTGGCTCTTCTTCGCGATGATCGGCAGCGCCTCGGCATCGTCGCGGCTGGGTACGGCGACCCGCACGATGTCGCAGCCAGAAGCGGTGAGCTCGGCGATCTGCTGCAGCGTCGCGTTGATGTTCGTGGTCGGTGTTGTACACATCGACTGCACGCTCACGGGGGCATCACCGCCCACCAGAACCTTGCCGACTTTGATCTGACGAGACTTACGACGGGGGCTCAGAGTCTCGACGACTTTGGGCATACCCAGATTGATTGCGGCCACATGACGAGCTTACTCTCGGCTCGCCTCCGCACTGCCCCGCCCACCGATTAAGGCAGGCCGGGCAGAGCAGACAGTGAGCAAACGTTCAGCTGCCGTTCGGTGTCGGGTCAACGGGCCGGTTCGCCCGCAGCACTTCGAGTCGTGCGCGGTACTCCACCTCGTCGATGTCGCCCACGGCGAACCGCCCGGCCAGCGTCTTCTCGGCATCGGCCGCGGGGTTGACCGCCGCGCTCGGCGCAGCCCACCCCGCGGGCTCGCCGCCTGCCCAGGCGTGGGGGCCACCTGATCCGCCCCATCCAGGGCGCGCCCACCGCGGATGCCCGAACCCGCCCTGCCCCAGAGCGCCACCGTTCGCCGCCCAGAACCGTCTCCGCCGTCTCGCCGCGAGAGAGAAGACCATCACGAACACCCCCACCCAGAACCTGTCTCTTATACACATCT
>NZ_JASJXO010000056.1:0-27255 GCF_035018625.1 Subtercola sp. RTI3
TCGTTCATGACCCAAGTCAACCACCAACCACTGACATTCACTCAACAAATCAGGCCCATAACGACCCCCACAGAAAAGAATCTCAAAATTCTTTTCGACACCCGACCCGCAGACCCCCCAACCCGCACCCGGGCACGAAAAAGCCGCCGACCAGAGTGATCTGATCGGCGGCCGGAGAAACGTGAAAAGCTACGCCTGAAGCGAAGCCTGCAGGTCGATGGTGATGGTGACGTCGTCGCCGACGAGAACTCCGCCAGCTTCGAGCGGAGCGTTCCAGTTGACACCGAAGTCGTTGCGGTTGATGACCGTCTTGGCGGTCAGACCGAGCTTGTAGTTGCCGTAGAGGTCGTTGCCGAAGCCGCCGAACTCGACGTCGAAGACGACCGACTTGGTGACGCCCTTGATGGTCAGGTCACCCGTGACCTCGAGGTCGTCTTTCTTGGGTGCGACGCTCGTCGAAACGAACGAGAGGGTGGGGAACTCGGGAGCGTTGAAGAAGTCGTTGGTACGCAGGTGGCCGTCGCGGTTGGCGTCACCGGTGTTGATCGACTCGACCTCGGCGGTGGCGGTGAGCTTGGTGTCGAGGGGGCTCTCGCCGGTCACAAAGGTGGCGTCGAACTTCTCGAATTTGCCCTTGACCTTGCTGATGAGCAGGTGGCGAACACTGAAGGAGACCTCGCTGTGTGAGGGGTCGATGGTCCAGGTGCCAGCTTTGTGTCCGGGGATCTCGTACGTGTCGGTCATGATTTCTCGTTTCTCGAAGACATTACTTGTAGATACAACGTTACTTCATACAAATGCATCAAGGCAAAACTTTATTCCGCAAGTGAGAACATCTGGTTATGGCTAATACAACTACACGTGTCGACTTCTGGTTCGATCCCTCGTGCCCGTGGGCATGGATGACAAGCAGATGGGTCGACGAAGTCGCCTCTCATCGTGACCTCGATGTCAACTGGCACATCATGAGTCTGGCGATTCTGAACGAGAACAATGATGTTTCTGAGAGTTACCGCGCCTTCTTCCCGCGGGCCCTTCGATACGCCCAAGTAGTCGCCGCGGCCAAGGAGTTACACGGTGACGGTGTGGTGAAGCCGCTGTACGACGCACTCGGAACGCGCATCCATCTTCAGCAACGCACCGACGTCGATGCTGTGATCAGCGAGGCCTTGGCCGAGGTCGGCCTTCCTGCCCAGCTGATTCAGGATGCCCCGGCCGACCCCGAAGCGAACCCATATCGTTTCGACGACGAGCTGCGCGCGTCGCATTTCGCGGGAATCGATCTCGTCGGGCAAGACGTCGGTACGCCGGTGATTGCGGTGAATGGGGTCGGATTCTTCGGCCCGGTCATCTCTCCTGCCCCGAAGGGCGAGCAGGCGCTGGCTTTGTGGGACGCCGTGGTCGCCGCAGCGAACTACGACGGCTTCTTCGAGCTGAAGCGCAGCCGTACCCGCGAGCCGATTTTCGATTGAGAGACGAAACACGCATCGGCGGGTCAGATGCACGCATTCGGTGAATCTGCAGTGCCTTACCTGCATTTTGCGCGATCGTCACATAGCGTAGGGGCATGATTCGTTCGGCGCGCCTCGTTGTGGGGGCTGTGCTGGTTGTCGCCGCAAGCCTCGCCTCGCCTCTGACGGCGGCCGCAGGGTCGGCTCCGACCGGCGTTGTCAGCGCGCAGCCGAGCAGCGGGGCATCCGGTGCCGCAGGGCAGTTCACGGCGGTGCGCACCGACTACCCCAGCTGGAATGACGTGAACGCCGCGAAGCAGAATGAGGCGGCGAAGCAGGCCGAGGTGAGCAACATCACAAGCCTGCTGTCGGGCCTCGAGGCCCAGGCGGCCCAGCTGGGTGACGAAGCAGTGAAGAAGGGCAACGAGTATCTCATTGCTCAGTCTGCGCTGCAGGCCGCAACGCAGGTGGCGGCCGATGCCACGACGAGGGCCTCTGATGCAGTGAAGAAGGCTGCCGCGGCGAAGAAGCAGTTCGGGCAGCTGACTGTCGAGCTCTACCGTTCGGGCGGCAACCAGAGCGCGAGTCTGCTGCTGAGCGGGCAGAAGGCCGATTCTCTGTTGTACCAGCTCGGCGCGATGAGCAAGCTCACCGAGCAGTCGGCCCAGCTGAACGAGCTGGCCACGAGCACGCAGAACCAGGCCGCGGCGCTGAACGCGCAGGCCGGTGTCGCCGAGTCAGCCCGAGCCACACTCGCCAGCGCAGCCCAGCAGGCCGCCGCCGATGCGCAGGCAGCCCAGGAAGCGGCCGATGCGCAGGTGGTCGACCAGAAGGCGAAGAGCGACGTACTGTACGCCCAGCTCGCAACGCTTCAAGACACGACGGCTCAGGTCGAGGAGTCGTACCGGCAGGGCCAGGCGGCGGCTGCGGCCGCCGCAGCCCAAGCCGCTGCTGCAGCCGCGGCCGCCGCAGCGGCAAGTGCGGCCTCGAGCTCGTCAGGTTCGGGCGGCGGAGGCAACAGTGGCGGCAGTAGCGGCGGCAGTAGTGGCGGCAGCGACAGCAGCGCGGGCCTTCCGCCCGGCTCGGTTGTCGTCGACACAGCGGGAGCCAAAGCGTACGCGCAGGGCCAGGTTTCGGCGCGCGGCTGGGGTTCAGACCAGTTCGCGTGCCTCGTGAACCTGTGGAACCGCGAGTCGGGCTGGCGAGTGAACGCTTACAACCAAGACGGCGGTGCGTACGGTATTCCGCAGTCGCTGCCGGGCAGCAAAATGGCGTCGGCCGGCTCTGACTGGCGCACGAACGCGCAGACGCAGATCAACTGGGGCCTCGACTACATCACGAGGTCGTACGGCACTCCCTGCGGGGCCTGGGCGCACTCACAGAACACCAACCCGCACTGGTACTGAACCGCTCAGGCGGGTTTGTCGAACACGTCGTTCAGCGTCACCGGTTGAAGCCCACGGCTCCGGATGATCTGCTCCAGCTGCCCGAAGACCTCCGTCACCGGTAAGAAGTTGAGGTGCCCGATGACGATGTGCTGCGGCAGAAACCACTGTGTGGCGAAGTCGACGACCTGCTGATCGGTGATGAGCCCGGAGTCGGAGAGCGATCCGTACCAGAGCACCGGTGTCGTGTAGCCGATCGAGGCGGCGAGACGGTCTGTACGGTGGTTGCGGTACCCGTAGGGCGGTCGGTAGTAGGGCCGGGCATCCACCCCGAAGGTCTTCTCGATGAAGTCGTGATTCTTCTGCAGTTCGGCGATGACCTGGTCGTCAGAGAGCGAGGTGAGGTCGGCGTGGCTGAAGGTGTGGTTGCCGAGTTGAATCTGGCCGCTCTTCACGAGGGGCCGCAGCAGGTCGGCGTGGGTGCTCCAGCCGTCGTAGGTTGCGTTCAGAAAGAACGTGAGGCGCATGCCGGTCGCCTTGGCGAATTCGATGTATTTCTGAATCACTTCGCTGCTCGAGCCGTCGTCGACGGTCCACGCGAGCAGTTTGCCGTCGCCGGGCAGGTCGGTCATGACGCCGTCGGGAATGGCCACCTTGGTGAGGCTCGGAGCCGAGAACGGCGGCGGGAGTGTCGAGGTGGGGGTAGGGGTAGGCGTGGGCGTGACGATCGGTTTGGGCGGCACCGTCGGTGCCGGCGTGAGCGTTGCTGCAGTCGTCGACGAGGGCCCGGCAGAGGGCAGACCGAGAGTATCGGGGCTCCCCGCACAGGAGGTGAGAAAGCCAACTGCCCCCACGGCAGTTAAGCTCAGGAATGTTCGCCGTTGCACGACTTCACCGTAGCGTCTGGGAGTTTTCTATGTACGAGGCTGAAACCCCCATTACGGGGGGTGCACCTGAAGGCGTGCCGCGAAGTATGCCATCTGACAGAAGATTCGGTGCAGTCGCGAGCGCCCTCGTCGCCGCCTGCCACCCCGGCCCCACCGCCGCGGTCACGCTGCTCGCCGTGGTGCTCGGTATTGCCACTGGGCTCTCGCCGCTTGGCGTTCTGCTGGTAGCTGCCGCCATTCTCGCGGGGCAGCTGGCCATCGGATGGTCGAATGACTGGCTCGACGCGCGCCGCGACATCGAAGTGGGGCGCACCGACAAACCCGTCGCCACGGGAGCGATCTCAGCGTCGACCGTACGCACGGCGTTCATCGTGTCTGCGATGGCCGTCGTTGCGCTCAGCCTGCTGCTGGGGCCACCCGCCGCGGTGGCGAGCATCGTGCTGGCCGTGTCGGGGCTGAGTTACAACGTGCTTTTCAAGAAGACGGCGCTCTCCGGCCTGCCATACGTCGTGAGTTTCGGATTGCTTCCGCTCGTCGTGACGCTGGCAGCACCGGGCGCACCGATCGCTGCCTGGTGGGTCGTTGCCACCGGGTCACTGCTCGGGCTGGGTGCGCATTTTGCGAATGTGCTGCCCGACCTCGCCGACGACGCCGCGACCGGGGTGCGCGGGTTGCCGCACCGAATGGGAAGAACCGCATCGGGCCTGTCAGCGTTCGGCGCGTTGCTGGGCGCCTCGGCGCTGGTGGCGTTCGGAGCGACCCTGACAGACCCCAGCCTGCCGCCTTCAGTGGTCGGGCTGGTGGGCTTCGCCGTCGGCGTGGTGCTCTCGGCGGTCGGGGCGTGGCTGGTGCTCACGAAGCCGCCAGGCCGCCTGCTGTTTCAGCTCATCATCGCGAGCGCGTTGGTCGACGTACTGCTGCTGGCGCTCAGCGGTTCCCGCGTGATCGCGTAGCGCGGCTCCGCGGCTTCGCGGCCTCCGGATGCCCGTGCTCCGGTGTCGCGCGGCACGAACCCTCTCGTTTCAGAGCCGACTCAGAGCCGGCTCAGAGCCGGCTCACGCCCGTCACCCGCACGACCGCCACGCCCTGTTCGGCCGATTCGGCGAGGTCGACTTCGGCGTCGATGCCCCAGTCGTGGTCACCGGCGGGGTCGTCGAACGTCTGCCGCAGAACCCAGACGTGCGGGCCCTCTGTGACGGTGAGCATGCTGGCGCTGCGGGCGTCACCGGCCGTGCCGATGGAGTCGTGCTCGGCGTAATAGCCGTCGAGGGCATCCGCCCACTGGTCGCGACTGAAGCCGAGCGGTGAATCGAGTTCGCCCAGGTCGTCGACCTTGTCGAGCGCGGCGAACTGAACTCGCTTGAACAGCTCGTTGCGAACCAGGATTCGAAAGGCGCGCAGGTTCGAGACCACGCTGCGCGGCGCGGGCGGCAGCACAGCGGTGACCCCGCGGCCGTGCGACGCCACCAGGTCGGCCTCGCCCTGCACGTCGGTGGGGTTCGTGAGCTCTTCCCACTCGTCGAGCAGGCTCGAGTCGACCTGGCGCACCAGTTCGCCCAGCCACTCGATGAGGTCGAGCAGGTCTTCGGTCTTCGCCTCGTCGGGGATGGTCGCCCGGGCAGCCTTGAAGGCGTCGGAGAAGTACCGCAGCACGAGCCCTTCCGACCGGTTCAGCTTGTAGTAGCCGATGTAGTCGTTGAAGGTCATCGCGCGTTCGTACATGTCGCGAACAACCGTTTTCGGGCTGAGCTCGAAGTCGCCGACCCAGGGTTGAGAGGCCTTGTAGATCTCGAAGGCCGCGTCGAGCAGCTCTTCGAGGGGTTTGGGGTGGGTGATCTGGTCGAGCAGTTCCATACGCTGGTCGTACTCGATGCCCTCGGCCTTCATGGCGGCGACGGCTTCACCCTTCGCGGCGAACTGTTGGGCCGAGAGAACGGGGCGGGGGTCATCCAGAGTCGCCTCGAGCACAGAGACCATGTCGAGGGCGTAGGTGGGCGAGTCGGTGTTGAGCAGGTCGAAGGCGGCGAGCGCGAACGGTGACAGCGGCTGGTTGAGAGCGAAGTTGGGCTGCAGGTCGACGGTCAGCCGGATGCCCACGTGGCCGTTCTCGTCGGGCGGCAGCTGCTCGACGATCTCGGCCGTGCGCAGCGTTCGGTAGATGGCGAGGGCCTGGCGCTCGAGTTCGAGCTGGCGGCTGCGCGGCTCGTGGTTGTCTTCGAGCAGCGAGCGGGTGGCGGCGAATGCGTCTGACTTTCCGTCGCTGCCGTGGCCGCGGCCGATGATGTTCAACAGCATGGCGTGGTTGATCTGCATGCTCGACGTGAGGGTCTCGGGTTCGGCCGCAATGAGGCGGTTGAAGCTCGGCTCGCCCCACGAGACGAACCCCTCTGGCGCACGCTTCTTGACAACCTTCTTCAGCTTCTTCGGGTCGTCGCCGGCCTTCGCGATGAGCCGGGCGTTCTCGGTCTCGTGTTCGGGGGCCTGCGCCACCACGGTTCCGGCTGTGTCGAACCCGGCACGGCCCGCCCGGCCGGCGATCTGGTGAAACTCGCGGGCAGTGAGCTGACGGGTTCTCGTGCCGTCGTACTTGGTGAGGGCGGTGAGCAGCACGGTTCTGATCGGCACGTTGATGCCGACGCCGAGCGTGTCGGTGCCGCAGATGACCCGCAGCAGGCCCTGTTGGGCCAGTTGCTCGACCAGGCGACGGTACTTCGGCAGCATGCCGGCGTGGTGCACGCCGATGCCGGCCCGGATGAGCCGCGAGAGCGTACGCCCGAAGTTCGTGGTGAACCTGAACTCACCGATGGCGTCGGCGATCTGGTCGCGCTGTTCACGGCTGACGATCTTGAGGCTCGAGAGGGCTTGGGCGCGCTCGAGTGCCGCGAGCTGGGAGAAGTGCACGATGTAGATGGGCGACTGGCCCGTGTTCAGCAGGTCTTCGACCGTCTCGTGCACGGGTGTCGTGGCGTAGTAGTAGTTGAGCGGAACCGGCCGCTCAACCCCCGTGACCACCGCGGTCTCGCGGTCGGTGCGGCGCGTGAGGTCTTTCGAGAGCCAACTCACGTCGCCGAGGGTCGCCGACATGAGAATGAACTGCACGTCGGGCAGCGTGAGCAGGGGAACCTGCCAGGCCCAGCCGCGCTCGGGGTCACTGTAGAAGTGGAACTCGTCCATCACGACCTGATCGACCGGCGCATCTGCGCCGTGCCGCAGGGCGATGTTGGCGAGAATCTCGGCCGTGCAGCAGATGATGGGTGCGTCGGGGTTCACGCTCGAGTCGCCGGTCACCATGCCCACGTTCGCGGGGCCGAAGATCTCGACCAGGGCGAAGAACTTCTCGGAGACGAGCGCCTTGATGGGCGCGGTGTAGAAGGTGCGGCGGCCGTCGGCGAGGGCCGCGAAGTGGGCGGCGATGGCCACGAGCGACTTTCCTGTGCCCGTCGGGGTGCTCAGGATGAGGTTGGCTCCCGAGACGATCTCGATGATCGCCTCTTCTTGCGCCGGGTAGAGCGTGAGGCCGCGGGAGGCGCTCCACTCGGTGAAGCGTTCGAAGAGCAGGTCGGGGTCGGCGCTGGCCCCCGCAGCGGGCACGTCGGGGAGGTAGTTGACCAGAGATGCGAGGGGGGTGGGGAGGGCATCCGTCATGCTTCGATCATGCCCTACCTCAGATAAGATGTAGCTACAACCATTTCAGCAGAGGCCCGCACATGCAGCTCAGTTTTCTCTCGTTCGTTCCGAACCACGGTGGGCCGCGCGGCGCGGCCGCCTCGCTCGCTGACGGCGTGCGCCTCTTTCAGACCGCTGAGCGCGAAGGCTACGACACCGGCTGGGTGCGCGTGCGGCACTTCGAGCCGTACCTGTCGAGCCCGATGGTCTTTCTGTCGGCCGTCGCACAGCGCACGAGTTCCCTGCACTTCGGTACCGGCGTGCTGCCCATGCGGTACGAAGACCCCATCCGCGTGGCCGAAGACGCCGCAACGCTCGACCTGATGAGCGGCGGGCGGCTCGAACTCGGGCTCTCGAGCGGTATTCCCACCCAGTCGATGCTCGACCCGGTGTTCGGGCCGAGCGAACTGAGCTTCTCGGCCGAGGCGCAGAAGCGTGCGTTGCGACTGCGCGCGGTACTGGCCGGCGATGCACTCATCAACAGCGGTGAGGGGTATATGAGCATTCCGCCGCACACCGACCTCACTCTGTCGCCGCCCGTTCCCGGGCTCGCCGAACGGCTCTGGTACGGCTCAGGAACGGTCGCCGGGGCCCGGCGCACCGGAGCACAGGGGTTCGACCTTCAGGTCTCCACGCTGAACGGCGAAGAGACGGGCGTCTCGTTCGACGAGGGCCAACTGCAGCAGATCCTGGCGTACAAAGAGGCGTTCGCCGCCGGGCAGGCCGCCGGAACCATTTCGGCCGCCCGCGTGCCGCGCATCGCCGCGGGCCGCATCATCGTGCCGCTGCTGACCGACGAAGACCGGGCCGTGCACCGCGAGTTCATCGAAGGCTACGAGTCGGGCATGGGTGCCGACGGGCGCCCGCTCGACCCGCGCGTTCCGCTGCGGTTCAGCCGCATTCTGGCGGGCCACCCCGACGAGATCGTGGATGCCCTCCTGGCCGACCGCGCGCTCCCCCACGCCAGCCAGCTGATGGTCACCCTGCCCGCGAACGGAGCGGTCGCCTCGCACGAACGCATTCTGCGCATCGTGCGGGAGCGCATCGCGCCGGCGCTGCTGCCGGTGCTCGCCTGAGCGCTGCTGCTGCCCACCGCCAGCCTGCCTACCTGCCACCACGGGCGGGTAGCATTGATGTGCCCATGACTCAGAACACTTCGCCCCCTACAGCCGCGCCCACCGAAGGCTCCTCGACGGCGCCCACGACGGTGTCCACGACCGGCGGCATCGACCCCGCCGAGCTCGCAACGGCCCTCCGCGTACTCGCGAGCCTGCACGAGCTCGACGACGAGCATCCCGATTTCGTCACCGTGCGCCAGGCCACCGCGAAGATGTTCAAGTCGGTCAAGAAGAACCGGCGCGATGAGAAGCGCGACGCCATCGCGAGCGCCGACCGCAGTGTCATCGCCGCCACCGCAACGGGCGCCCCCGACCGCATCGACGACGAGACGCGCGGCATTCCGCTCGCCGCCATCACCGCCGCACCCACCGTGGGCACGCTCATCAAGTCGCGCCCCTGCTACATCTGCAAGCAGCACTACACGCAGGTCGACGCCTTCTACCACCAGCTCTGCCCCACCTGCGCAGCGATGAGCCACACGAAACGGGATGCCCGAACCGACCTCACCGGCAAACGTGCCCTGCTCACCGGCGGTCGCGCCAAGATCGGCATGTACATCGCCCTGCGATTGCTGCGCGACGGGGCGCACACCACCATCACCACGCGCTTTCCCCGTGACGCGGTGCGGCGGTTCGCCGGGCTACCCGACTCGGCCGAGTGGCTTCACCGACTCACCGTGGTGGGCATCGACCTGCGTGACCCGGCCCAGGTCATCGGCCTGGCTGATGCCGTGGCTGCTGCAGGGCCGCTCGACATTCTCATCAACAATGCTGCGCAGACCGTGCGGCGTTCGCCCGGGTCGTACGCTCCGCTCGCCGAAGCCGAACTGTCGCCGCTGCCCGACGGGCCTCTGCCCGCGATGATCACGTTCGGCCATACGAACGATGCGCACCCGCAGGCCCTTGCGGCGTCGGTGGCATCGCACCCGTTGCTGAAGACGGCCACCCTCACGGGGGTTCCGCTGAACGCCGACGAGCTGACCTCGATGGCCCTGGCCGCCGGCTCGTCGTCGCTCGAGCGGCTCGCTGCGGGAACCGCGATCGACGCGGGCGGGCTCGTACCCGACCTGCACGACGAGAACAGCTGGACCCAGGCCGTTCAAGACGTCGACCCGCTCGAGATGCTCGAGGTGCAGCTCTGCAACACGACGGCACCGTTCCTCCTGGTGTCACGACTCAGACCGTCGATGGCGACAGCCGCCGCGGCTGCCCGCTCTGAGCGCGCCTACGTGGTGAATGTGTCGGCCATGGAGGGAGTGTTCGCGCGGGGGTACAAGGGCCCCGGGCATCCGCACACCAACATGGCGAAAGCGGCGCTCAACATGCTCACCCGCACCAGCGCCAAAGAGATGCTGACCGACGGCATTCTGATGACCAGCGTCGACACGGGCTGGATCACCGACGAGCGCCCGCACTCCACGAAAGTGCGGTTGGCAGAAGAGGGTTTTCACGCCCCGCTCGACCTTGTCGACGGCGCCGCGCGCGTGTACGACCCAGTGGTTCAGGGTGAGGCCGGCGTCGACTTGTGCGGTGTCTTCTTGAAGGACTACACCCCGTCGCAGTGGTAAGGCCGCGGCGCGTCTCGCGCTAGCTTCGGGGGCGCGGGCGCCGGGCAGCAACAGCCGCCGCGATGGCGCGCCAGCCGAGCAGGAAGACGCCGATGACGATGGTGGCCACGATGACGAAGCTCACCTCGACGCCCTGGCTGCTGACGGTGCGCAGCAGCATGCCCACGAGCACGGTGAGCAGCCAGATCGAGAGGCCGGGAAGCCGGATACCGAACGGGCGGCGCCACGCACGCGACACGGCCCAGCCCACAGCGAGGCCGATGAGGAACGGCCACCACGTGGTGAGCGTACCCGCCAGGCTGAACCCCTCGGAGTGACTGCTGCGACCGATCAGCACGAAGACGAGCACCAGAACCACGTCGAATACGGCGGCTACGACGATGTCGCGGCGCGGCGCGGGAACGCGACGGGCCACGGGAGCGGCGGGCGGTACTGGCGTGCCAGCGGAGGTGTCTGACGAGTGTGCTGACATGAGTTCCAGTCTACGGAAAGGGCGCCCGGGTGCGAGGCACGCCTGTCGACGATAACGCGCACGGGCGCCGGCCGGGCACGGGCCTCGCCTTACCTGCGTCGCTAGATGCGCAGGTCTGGCGCGCGCGTGATGCCGAACTCCACGGCGAGCGCCCTGCGAGCAGCGTGCCAGCCTCCGAGGCCGTGTACGGCGGGGCCGGGGGGCGTGGATGCCGAACAGAGGTACAGCCCCCTCACCGGTGTCTGCCAGGGGTACCGTGCCAGGGTGGGCCGCCGTATGAGCTGCCCGACGGTCGCCGCCCCCGACGAGATGTCGCCGCCCACGTAGTTCGGGTTCATGGCCTCCTCCTCGACCGAGGTGCTCGAGTGCTGCGCGAGGATCGTGTCACGAAAACCGGGAGCGAACCGCTCGATCTGGCCGATGATGGCGTTGCTCTGGTCGATGTCGGAGCCGCTCGGCACATGGGCGTACGCCCACAGAACATGACGCCCCTCCGGCGCCCGCGATGCATCGAAGGTCGACGGCTGTGAGACCAGTACGTACGGCTTGTGGGCGTGGCGCCCCGAGGCGACGGTGGCTTCGGCGCGAGCGATCTGGGCGTGGGTTCCGCCCACGTGAATGGTGCCGGCGCGGTGCAGTTCGGCATTGCTCCAGGGAACAGGGTCAGACAGGGCGAAGTCGAGCTTCGCCACAGCGTTGCCGTACCGGAAGCGGCTGAGGGCCCGGGCGTATCGAGGCGGAAGGCTGTCGCCGGCGATCGAGGCGAGCGCGCGCGGGCTCACATCGAGCAGCACGGCCCTGCTCTGCGGCAGGTCATCGAGCGAGGTGACGTCGGTGTCGGTGACGATCTGGCCGCCGTGCAGCAGCAGGTCATCCACCATCGCGTTCACGATCGATTGGCTGCCGCCCACCGGAATGGGCCAGCCCACCCCGTGCGCGTACGTGGCGAGCAGCAGGCCCGCCGCCGCGGGCGCGAGACCCGGAAGCGGCAGATTCGCGTGCGCCGACACCCCGCTGAGCAGGGCCGGCGCAACGTCGCTTTCGAATCGCAGCCCCCACAGCGGGCTACCCTGCTCAAGCACGCGTAGACCGAACTGCGCCACGAGCACAGGGTGCTGAGGCACACGCAGCAGCGACCCACCCGTGAACTGCGCGAGCTGGCGCCAGTGTTCGACCAGCGGCGCAAGCAGTCGCTTGTACGCCGGACCATCGACACCCAGCCTGCGGGCCGTCTCGTCGAGGTCGCGATACGCCAGCCCCGCCCGGCCGCCCTCGAGCGGATGACCGTAGGCCACCTCGGGCTGGCGCAACTCGACCCGCGAGGCGAGCTGAAACCGTTGAAAGAAATCTGATGCGAGGGCCATCGGATGCACGGCTGAGCACAGATCGTGCAGATACCCGGGCAGCGTGAGTTCGCCCGTTCGAGCTCCTCCGCCGATGGTCGACGCCCGCTCGTAGACCCGCACAGACAGACCAGCGCGCGCCATCGTGACGGCGGCCGCCAGACCGTTCGGGCCCGAACCGACGACGACCACATCTACCGAATCCACGTCTGTAGTATCGCCCACTTCCCGGCCAGTTCATAGGCAGGTGTCAAGCCCTTGCCCGCGTGAGGGGGCCAGTGTTCAATTAGGTTCACGCACGAAACCAAAGGAGGTTGATGTGTCTGCGCAACTGAGTGAATACTCACCTCGCAACTCACCGCACGCTACCGACATCCGCATCTGCATTCTGTCTGACCACGAATGGTGCATCTGCGACCGCCGCATTCCTGAGACCAACGCCGAGAGTGTGCTCGGATACGTCGAACTCACCGACACCTTCTACGAAGTCATGAAGCTGTCGTCTCCCCGCAACCTGCTGTACTACCCAGACTTCGAGCGTGCCATCGAATCGTTCTCGGCCGATGTAGAACCCTCGGTCACTCGACCAGTTACCTGATGCGCTCTCCCGGGGCGGTTCTCTTCGACATCGACGGAACGCTGGTCGACTCGAACTATCTGCACGTGTTCGCGTGGTCTCGCGCGCTGCTCTCGCTCGGGCATCCGGTTGACGACTGGAGAGTACATGCCGCAATCGGCATGGACTCGTCGAAGTTGCTCGAAGCACTGCTGGGCGACGACAGCGACGAGCTTGGCAGCCGCGCGAAAGACGCCCACACCGAGCAGTACTCGAAGTTCACCGACGAGTTGCGACCGTTCGAGGGCGCCCGCGAACTGCTTGCTGCCGTCTCAGCGCGCGGTGTGCGTGTCGTGCTCGCGACCAGCGCACCCGAAGACGAACTCGAGAACCTGCGGGCCGTGCTCGACAGCGACGACGCGCTCTACGCGGTCACCTCGTCAGAAGACGTCGAGACGGCGAAGCCCGAACCCGACCTGATCACTGTCGCTCTCGAGAAGGCGGGGGTTGCGGCTGGGCAAGCCGTGATGGTGGGTGACACCGTGTGGGACATCGAGGCGGCGACCCGTGCGGGCGTGCGTTGCGTAGCAGTTCTGAGTGGCGGAGTCGGGCGGGCTGCGCTGCTCGACGCGGGTGCGGTCGCGGTGTACGACGACGCGGCTGCCCTCCTCGCCGGCCTCGACGAGAGCCCGCTCGGCGCGCTCTGAGCCGAGCCTTCGATTCGGTGAGCCGCCAAATCGGTGCGACAGTCAAACGGATCGATATGCCTGCACTCGGTGCGCCTGCCGACGATTCGTCAGTAGCGTCGCAGTAGGTCGCTGCCGTTCTTAACGACCACCTCGACGTCACCGGAACCCATCAACGCGACGGCTGAGGCATAGCGCGCTGCACCACCCACAACGGTGAGCGGCACATCGGCCCACCGCACGGCTAGCCCCTCGCAGTTCACGATGCCGCTCCCGGTGCCGCTCACGGTGCCGGTGACGCTGACGTCGATCGTCGCCGGGTCGACCCGCAGCCCGCGGCCGAGCGCCTTCACAACTGCCTCCTTGCGCGCCCAGAGCACGCCGCGCATCCTCTGCATCTCGGCGTCGTCACGGCTCCGAATGCCCGCCACCTCGTTCTCCGTGAGGGCGACCTCATCGAACCCGCCGAACTCCGTCGCAGACACGAGCTGCACGTCGACGCCGACCTCCCGAGCTGTTCCGGCGTCGGCACCCGCCTCCCCCGCTGCCGGCGGAGTCGCCACCGCCCCTGCCGCCACCGCCACCGCCACCGCCACCGCCACGAGGTCGTGCGAGGTCGACAGCGACACCGTGTATCCACCGGTGACGGGCAACGCTTCGCCACCGACGATCAGCCGGGGCCGACCGTGCGCTCCGCCGCAACGGGCACAGGTGAAGTCGAACGAGAACCGGCCGAGCGGCAATTCGAGCTCGGCGCTGGTCGCGAGCCTCAACAGTGCGTGGGCCGCGACGAACCTGCTTCGATCGGCAGCGTCGACCAGCAACCCGGCCCGCTCACGCTCACCGTCGCTCAGCAGGCCTTCGAACCGGCTCGTCCCGAGCCCGTCACGCGACCCACCCTGCGCCCCAGCGAGATCCCTCATGTCGGCCACGTACACGGCGACGAGAGAAGAAGTTACGGCCCGGTTCACAGAGCTGCCCCCCTCTCTGCCACCCGCTCGGCAGGCGCGGGCGTCACACGTCGATCGAAGGGCCTGCGCCGGGTTCGATGTCGAGCGCAATCATGCGATCGAACACCGCGCGCCCGCCGACCTCTACCCGAATGTCGGCCGCCACACCGACCCGCCCGTCGGCCTCGGAGACGAGCCGCGTCACGATGCGCGAGCCCCGCCCCTGCCGAATGTCGAGGCCGCGCCCGAGCAGCGCCGTGATGCGCACGGCAGCCGCACCCGTGGCCTCGTCTTCGACGATGCCCATGTCGGGTGCGAACATACGTGAGCGCAGAACGCCGTTCGGCTCGTCGACCCACGACCAGACGTAATGGTGACCCGAGGTGAAGTGCTCGGCCCGAATGGCGTCGACGGCCGCCGGGGTTTCGACGGGCACCCACTCGAATTCGGGTGCCCAGGATGCGCGGCCTGTGATCCAGGTGACCTCGCCGTCGTAACGCACGGCCACATCGCCCGCGCCCTCGGCCAGAACGGCCACCGGCAAGCCCTCGCGTGCCAGCCACCACGCTGCCCCGACGCTCGGATGCCCCGCGAACGGCAGCTCGGCGGCCGGCGTGAAGATGCGGATCACCGCGGCCACCCCGAGCGACGCGTCGCCCCGCAGGGCATCGATGAAGACGGTCTCGCTGAAGCCCAGCCGCGCCGCAATGGCCTGCTCGCGCCCGGCAGTATCAGAACTCGATCGCACGATGCCGAGTTCGTTGCCGAACGCCCCGGAGTCGTCGGTGAAGACGCGCACGACATCGATGTTGATCTGTGAAGTCATGCGCCCAGCCTGCCATAATGCGGTGACGGCAGCGCCCGCCTCGACGACGAGCGAACGTACTGCCGCACGCACATCTGGGAGGCCCTCATGACCGGGAACGGCACCGCAGCAGAACCCTGGCAGCTCGTCACGCCACCCGGGAGCTCCGCCTACACGATGTACCGCGACGATGAGGCGACACCCCCGGCCCTGGTGTGCACGGTGGGCTCGACGAAGCTCTCGTACGATGCACGCGCCATCGACGATCTGCACGCCTGGCTGGTGGAGAAGGGCGACTGGGTCGACCTGGGGGCGGCCGATGAGCAGAAGTCCGCCAAGGAGGGCACCGTCGAGGCATGGGCCCGGGCATCCGATAACCCGCTCGGTGGTTGGTACGGGCTGCGAAAAGGGTACCGGGGCCGTTTCGGCCTCTACCTGCCGCCGTTGCTCGAAGCGCTGGGGCTCGCCGAACTCACGCACGACCCCCGCAACAATCGCATGCGCGCGCGACCACCCTTCGAAAGCTGACCGAAAATGCAGGGCCAGCGGTCAGCCTGCCCGCACTAAACTCGCCTCATGGATGAGCCACTTCTCAGCTCGCTGCGCCGCGCGATCGACTCATCGCCGAACGATGTTCACCTGCGACTGCATCTCGGTCAGCTGCTGTTGAAGAGCGGGGCCGCGGCCGAAGCCATCACGATGGCGGCCAGCGTTCTGCAGCTGGCGCCCGAGAATACGGATGCTCGGCAGCTCATGACCGATGCGCTCGCTTACCCAGCGAACGTCGCGCCGAGCCCCGCGGCCGCGGTTGACCCCGAGCCTGTCCCCTCGGCTCCGATCGCGCCCACGACTGCTTCTGTGTCGGCGCCACCCGGCGCCCTTACCCCCTCGCCGTCGCCGTCGCCGTCGCCCGAAGCCGATCGCCCTGCCGCAGCTGAACCCGCGCGCACTGATCCCTCCGCCGCAGACGCGGCAACCCCTTTCGCCACTGAACACGCAACACCCGCCGCTCCCATCACGCCCCCCGACTTCGACTGGAGCGCCGCCGAGAACGACGTTCACGACCTCGCCCAGCCGATGTTCGTCGACAGCTCCCCCACCGTGGCCCCCGGCACCTCGTTCGACATCGAGCGCTCGGTGATCACCCTCGCCGATGTGGGCGGCATGAAGTCGATCAAAGACCGCCTCAACGCGGCATTTCTGGCTCCGCTGAAGAACCCCGAGCTTCGAAAGCTCTACGCCAAGAGCCTCAAGGGCGGCCTGCTCATGTACGGGCCGCCCGGCTGTGGCAAGACGTTCATCGCCCGCGCGGTGGCGGGTGAACTCGGCGCCCACTTTCTCTCGGTGGGCCTCGCCGACATTCTCGACCCGATGCTCGGCAACAGCGAGCAGAACGTGCACGAAGCGTTCGAACTGGCCCGGCGCGAGGCACCGTGTGTCATTTTCTTCGACGAGATCGACGCTCTCGGCCAGCGCCGCAGCCAGACCCGCAACAGCGCCCTTCGCGGAACCGTGAACCAGTTGCTCACCGAACTCGACGGGGTCGCAGACCAGAACGAGAGTGTCTTCGTTCTCGCCGCGACCAACCAGCCGTGGGATGTCGACCCAGCGCTTCGGAGGCCGGGCCGGTTCGACCGCACGGTGCTGGTGCTGCCGCCCGACCTCGAAGCGCGGGAGAGCATCTTTCGCTACCACCTGCAGCACCGACCGGTGGAGGGCATCGAGCTGCAGGCTCTGGCCCGGGCATCCGGGGGTCTGTCGGGAGCTGATATCGCCTACGTGTGCGAGGTCGCGGCCGAACGTGCACTCATCGACAGCGCCGCCAGCGGAACGGTGCGCATGATCACCATGGCCGACGTGCAGGGTGCACTGAAAGAAGTGGCCCCCTCAACGTCGAGCTGGCTCGACAGCGCTCGCAACGTGGTGTTGTTCGGCGACGACGACGGAACGTACGCCGAACTGAAGGCCTACCTGAAGAAAGCCAAGCGCCTGTGATCGGCGAAGACGCCGCGCTGGCCCACGCCCGCACGTACCTGTCGATCGGCAAGCCGGTCGAGGCCCTGCGAGCTCTGGCCGCACACCTCGCGACCCATCCCGACGACGACCGGGGCCTCTGCCTCGCGAGCCAGGCGCACCTCGTAGCCGGCGAACCCGCCCGGGCACTCGAGACAGCCCAGTCGGCCGCTGAACTCAGCGCTGACAACGAATGGGCGTGGCGTCTGATTGCACTGTCTCTCTCGAAACTGGGCCGGCACGACGACGCCCGGCAGGCCGCCCAGACCGCCCTCGGGCTGGCGCCGCAACTCTGGGTGACGCACGCCCAGGTGGCGCAGGTCGACATCGCGGCCCGGCACATCACCCCGGCGGCCGAAGAGGCGGCCCGGCACGCCGTCGAGCTCGCTCCCCTCGAACCCGATGCGCACCTCACAGTGGGCAACATCGCTCTGGCCAAAAGGCAGTGGGCAGACGCCGAACGGTCGTTCAGGGCGGCACTCACACTGGCACCCGAGCACGCGGCCGCACGCAACAATCTCTCGCTCGTCATGCTGCGGCAGGGGCGGGCCGGCAGTGCGGCGGCGGGGTTCGTCGACATTCTGGCGGCCGACCCCGGCTCGGCCGTGGCCGTTCGCAACCTGCGCGCGGTCGCTGCGGTGGCCCTCAGGCGCATCCACTTCATTCTCTGGGTGGCCTTCGCGGTGGTGACGGTAGCCTTCAGCGGCAACCGTGATCCGGGTGACTCGGCCGTCTACGGGCTCGTCTGGACAGACTTTCTGGCGCTCGTGGCGGTGGTCGCGGGCATCTTCGTGGTCGTCTACATCGTACGTCTCCGCCGGGCTGCGGGCGCACGATTCGCCCAGTTCGTACAGAGCGTGCCGCGCATCGATCGACTTCTCACCGCATGGGCGGGTCTGCTCGTGGCCGACTTCGCCCTGATGGTGGCCGCATGCTTCACCTCGGTCTACGTGGCCCAGTTGCTGTATCTGCTGGCCGGCGCATTTCTGGTGGCCGGCTCTCTCGTGGTCGTGGCCCGCCGCAGCCGGGCCCGAACGGCGAACTAGGCGAAACCGGGCGGGCAGAGCGGTGGTCGACAGAACGGGTGACGAGACCGGCGACGAGGCCGGCGGCGTGCCGGGCGGCGCGGATGGCGAGACCGGCCGTGAGACGAGCGAGACCGAACGCGTACTCGAGCTGGCGGCGGCCTACGTCTCGGCCGGTCGGCACCGGGAGGCGCTGGCACTTCTCGGCCCGTATCTCGCCGGTCACGCCGACAGCGAGCGCGCACTCTGCCTTGCAAGCCAGGCTGCTCTCGGCAGCGGTGACCCCGAGCGGGCACTCCGCGCGGCCGAACGGGCCCTCCAGCTGAACCCCGAGAACGAGTGGAGTTGGCGGCTCGTCGCCTCGGCGCTGGCAAAACTCGGCCGATTCGACGACGCCCGCGAGGCCTCTTCGGTGGCGCAGGGCCTCGCTCCGGCCTCGTGGCTGGCACACCTCAGCCTCGCGCAGGTCGACGTCTTCGCCCAGTGCATCACCCCCGACGGCGACGCGGCTGCCATCGAAGCAGTGCGGCTGGCACCCCTCGAACCCGACGCCCATTTCATGAGCGCCAATGTGGCGCTGGCCAAGAACGACCTGCAGGGCGCCGAGTCGGCGTACCGCACCACCCTCCGGTTGAATCCGCAGCACACCGCGGCCCGCAACAATCTGTCGGTGGTCATGCTGAGAAGCGGCAGGGCTGCAGACGCCGCCGGAGGCTTTCTCGACGTTCTCGCCACCGACCCGACCTTCGCCCTTGCCCTGCAGAACGTGCGTGCCGCTTCGTCGAACGCCCTTTCGCGGCTCTTCCGACTCTTCGCCATCGCCACGACGCTCGCCGGCTACGCCCTGGTCATTCTGCTTCTTGAGCCTCCTCTCACCGAACAGGCTCAGCTGGTGGTTCAGTGCAGTCTTCTACTGGTGGCCGTCGTCTCGGCCGCCGCGGTGGTGATCGACCTGGTGCGCCTGCGCCGCACGACCGGAAGGCGGCTGTACGCCTACCTGCTTCATTTGCCGCGCATTGATCGGTACTCCACCGGGTTCGTCATTCTGTTCGTGCTCGTCTACGGGCTGATGGTTACCGCATGCTTCACGGCTCTGCCCCAGTCGACCCTTCTGTACGGGGCCTGCTGGGTTCTTCTGGCCGTCTCTGCGGCCGTGAGTGGAGCGCACGACAGCCGTCGTCAGAAGAGCCGGCGACCGGGTGCCCGGCACCAGCATTGACCCAACACACAGTCGCTCGATAGCCCACTCATAGCTCGGCCTCCTAGCGTCGACGGGTCAGTGAACGAAGGGGTCGTGCGTGCCGGTCAACGTCTACGAAGAGCAACTGCGCGGTCTGCCGAAGAAGGAGCGCAAGGCGCTGGCCCGCGAGATTGCGCGCATTCAGCGCGAAGACGAGCGCCGGCGAAAGAAGCGCAACACGATCATCCGGCGCACCAGTCTCATCACAGTGGGGGTCGTTCTGCTCGCGGTCGCCGCACTGGTCATCGTGAACACCGTTCGCGCGGGGCTCGTGGGGCCGGCGAACATGGCCAGCGACGGAATCGTGTTCAGCGGCGACGGCACGAATACGACCGCCGCCACAAGCGCTGCCCTGCAGGCCGGCCAGCAGCCCACGGCGACCACCTTCAACCCCACCAGCGGGGTGCTGACCGTGGTGCTCTATGTCGACTACGCGAGCGCCGACTCCGCAACCTTCGAGAAGGCGAACGCCACGACCGTGCAGGGCTGGGTGACCTCGGGCTACGCAACGCTCGAGCTGCACCCCGTTGCGCTCAGCAGCACCGACGGCAACGATGCGTCGACTCGGGCCGCGAACGCTATCGCCTGTGTCGCAGAGACCTCGCCGAACAGCGTGCTCACGGTGCACAACGCACTGATCGCCGACCAGGCCACCATCGCGAGCGCCGGGGTGAGCGACTCCGATCTGGTGACGTTGGTGACGAAGGCGGGGGTGACCGACGCGGCTGTCAGCTCATGCATCACGTCGAACCGGTACGACAGCTGGGTGAAGGATGCCTCGGCGCGGGCGAAGGCGGGCATCCCGAATGCCGACATCACGGCCGTCACGACCTCCCCCACGGTGATCGTCGACGGGTCGACCTACACGGGAGCGCTGAGCGACGCCACCGCGTTCGGCACGTTCGTCAGTGATACGTACACGAAGAACACCCCGGCCAGCACAGCGACACCCACGCCGACTCCCACGCCGACCCCGTGACCGACATCAGGCGCAGGGTGAACACCCAGCAGTCTCGGGCATTCTGAGGAGATGTTCCGTCGGCATCCCGTTCTCAGCGCGATCACCCTCGCGTACCTGGGCGTGGTCGCGTGGGTGACTCTCGGCCCGCAACCGCTCGACGACAAAGCACAGGGGCTGCTCTACCAGGTGTTGAGAGTGTTCAGCCGTCACACTCCGACAGAATGGATCACCTACGACCGGGTGGAGTTCATCGCCAACATCGCCATGTTCGTGCCGGTCGGGCTGTTTTTGCTGCTGTTGTTCGGCCGGCGGCAATGGTGGCTGGCCATTCTGGTCGGGTTTCTCATGACGGTGTCGATCGAGACAGCCCAGCTTTTTCTGCCGGGGCGCGTGTCAGACGTGCGCGACGTCGTATCGAACACCTCTGGTGCAACGGTCGGGGTACTCGTGGGGCTCGTTCTCACAGCGAGCAAGGCCCGCCGACTCAGACGGGCACGGCAGCCGCAGCGCGCCTGAACCTGCTCAGTCGTTCGGTGTGTCAGAACGCCGGCGGTGTTGCAGATACACGGTTCCGGCACCGGCGACCATGAGCAGAAGTGCAAGCACGCCGCCACCCACGAGGAATGTCTCCGAAAGACCTGTTGCGGCCAGCCCCGAGGTGGCGGCGACTGTTGCCGCTCCTGACTGCACGGGGTTTGGTGACAACACCGGGTCTGGTGACAACACGGGGTCTGGCGTCAGCACGGGGGCCACGACTGCCGGGAACGCTGCCGCGATGAGCGGCTCGAGCAGGCCGGCCATGTATGCGACACCGGCTGGGTTCGGGTGCAGCGAGGTGGGGGCGATCACTTTGGTCACGAGATCGACGGTGACGCCGTTGACGTACGGATCGACAGTGGCACAGGCGGTGTGCGCGAGCGAGTTTTCGAAGACGGGCACGAAGGTGAACCCTGCGGCCGCCGCCGCGGTGGCGGTCACCGTGTTCAGCGCGGTCTCGACTTGATGGAGGAACACGGTGTCGGTGATGCCGAAAGGAAAGCTGTTCGGGTGAGTGATGTCAGTGAAACACGCCGTCGGCGTAGCGGGCGTGTTGGCCGCATCGGGCGCGATGCTCGGGTAGCCGAGAACGAAGATCTTGGCGTTGGGCGCTGCGCTGCGAATGGTTTTGTAGGTGTCGGCGATGGTGCTGGCGAGCGAGCCGGCAATGGAGCCGATCAGCTTGGAATACACCGGCGCACACGCCGTCGCATTCGGAACTGCGGCCGGGGGGAAGAGCAGCGGCCCCTTGTCTGCCGAAGCTGCAGCGCAGCCCTGGGCCACCGAGGCGAACGTGAGACTGTCGTTGCCACCTACGGTGATCGTGACGACGTCAGTCGACGCAGAGAGGGCACCGATCTGCGCCGGCACCGCGTAGCTGGTGCTCGTCGCGGGGTCTGTCACGACCTGCGCGTCGCTGACGACGTTCTTCGATTGCGCCCCGCTGCAGGTGACGTCGGTGAGGTTCAGACCCAGAGTGGCGGCCACCTGGTGCGGAAAGTTCTGCTGTGCCTGGCCACAGCCGGGCAGCGACGTCGTCTCTGGCTCGATGCCGAGCCCCGACGAGTACGAGTCACCGAGAGCCACGTAGTTCAGCCCCGCGGTCGGCAGCGCACTGGCATCGGTGCGAACCGTTGCGACTGCTGCGCCCGGCAGACTCGCTGCCGTCGCGGTCGGCGCCAACGCCAGCACGGAGACAGCCACCACGGCAGCGGCCAGCGCGAGTGCGGTTCTGCGGGGTGCTGTCAGAGAGCGCGGCGTGCGAGACGTCATTTTTTCCTTTGTGCTAGACAAGCAGCTTCACGATAGCCGCCACACTATCAGCGAACGCGCAGCCGCCGAGGTGTACGTCGTCACCGGGCCGCCAGATAGTCCCGGGCGAACCCGAGGTACGCGTCAGCGATGCGGGTGCGCGCCTCATCGGCCGACACCGTGCCGGCGAGGTGCTCGGCGAGGGCATCCCACCAGATGCTCCGCCCGATCGCGAAGCCGACGAAGCCCTGCACGGGCGCCGCAACGTTCAGCCAGTGATCGAGCTTCTCGGCGGGAGCGTGCCTTCCGAGCACGATGCACTGCGCCGAGCGGCCCCCGCGCACGGCGGCACGGGCCACGGCTTCGGCTCCGGCCGTCTCGTCGAGCCCTTCGATCTTCCAGAGCGCCGGCTCGACCCCGCGGTCTTGCAGGTACTCCATCACCTCGACGGTGAGCGCGGGGCGCAGCTCCCGGTCATACCGCTCAGTGTCACCGTCGACCCGCGCGAGGTCGGCGTCGCCAGCCGGAACGAGCAGCTCGAGAATGAGGGGCCGCCCCGCGCTGGCCGCCCAGGCCGACACCGCGGCGAGCTTTTCGGCCTGTGCAGCGCGGTCGGCGGCATCCAGAGCCGGATTGTCGCGCACCAGAACTTTGCTGTGCGTGGCGCGAAAGAACTCGGCGTGCGCCTGCCACTGGTCGCCGTATGCGAACTCGAACCACGGATGCCCGCTGGCCTCGAGCGGCATCGTCAACGCCACGGCGCCACCCGACCCGGCGGCCAGCTCCGCCGCCGAAGCGCCGTACTGCTCGTCGATCAGCAGCCCCGCCTGAACGCCGTCGGGCAGCTCGGCCGACGCGGCGAGCACCGCTTCGTAGATCAGCAGCTTGTCGGCCACGATGCGCGCGGCCTCGGTGGGGGTGGCTGGGGCAGTGAGCTTGTAGAGGTCACGCTCGAGGCTGTCGCGGTGGTCGGCAGCGAGAATGAACAGCAGGGTGGTGTCGGAGCCGGCCATGGGTGGGTGCCTCGTCTTCGTGGGTCTTGTGTGTCGTCAGGGTTCGTGCGTCACAGCCTACGAGCCTCACCCGGGCGACGCGAGGTGCTTCGGAGGCGGTTGACACCGGCCGCCCCGGCCTCGGCGAACGGTAGAATCAGGTAATGCCTCCCGCCTCCACCGTTGCCCCCGAGCGCGGTTGGGTAGCCCGGCTCTGGGCGTACATGCTGCGCCATCGGCTGAGCCTCACCCTCGCCCTCACGGGCGCCCTGCTCGGCAGCGCCTGCCAGGTTGTGGTGCCACTCGTCGCGCGGCAGATCGTCGACAACGTCATTCTGACGCCCAGCACTCCCCTGCTGCCCTGGCTCATTCTGCTGCTGGCCCTCGCCGCGGCCACCTTCGGCTTCGCGTACCTCCGCCGGTACCGCGGCGGGCAGGTGGCGCTCGAGGTGCAGAACGACCTGCGCAACGACATGCACGACCACCTGCAGTCCATCGACTTCGCCACACTCGACACACTCTCGACCGGGCAGTTGGTCTCGCGGGCGAACTCCGACTCGGCGCTGGTGCAGGGGCTGCTCATGATGCTGCCCATCGTGAGTGGCAACGTGATTCTCATGCTGCTCTCGCTGGTGGTCATGTTCATTCTGTCGTGGCCGCTTGCACTCGTCGCCCTCGTGGTGACGCCGCTGCTCTTCCTCATTTCGTACCGCATGCGGTTGAAGGTGTTCCCGGCCACGTGGGACGCCCAGCAGCACGAGGGCGACGTGGCCCAGATCGTCGACGAAGACGTCACCGGCGTGCGGGTCGTGAAAGCGTTCGGCCGCGAGAAGCACGAGGTCGACCGTATGGTGGCCGCGTCGAGCTCGCTGTACGGGTCGCAGATGCGGGCGGTGCGCATCCAGTCGCGCTACCAGCCGCTGCTCGAAGCCGTGCCGACCCTCGCGCAGGTGGCCGTGCTCGCGTTCGGCGGCTGGCTCGCCCTGAACAACCAGTTGACCATCGGAACCTTTCTCGCTTTCTCTGCCTATGTCGCCCAACTGATGGCGCCGGCCCGGCAGCTCGCCGGCATTCTGACCATCGGCCAGCAGGCGCGGGTGGGGGTCGAGCGCATCTTCCAGCTGCTCGATCGCAGGCCGGCGATTCGGGATGCCCCCACCGCCGTCGCCCTGCCCGCCGGTGCTGGCGGGTCGATCGACTTCGACGACGTTCGGTTCGCGTACGGCACTTCGAGCGGTGCCACCGGCGCCGGCACTTCGAGCAGTGCCACCGCCGCCGACGCAGCGAGTGGCACTGGCACTGACGTGGGCGCCGCTACCGCGCCGCACACCGTTCTCGACCACTTCGATCTGCACATCGCCGCCGGCGAGCGCGTGGCCATCGTGGGCCCGAGCGGCAGCGGCAAGTCGACCGTCGCCGCCCTCATCTCGCGTTTCTACGACCCCGCCGCAGGTGCTGTGCGCGTCGACGGAATCGATGTGCGCGGCCTCACTCTCGCGTCGCTCCGCCGGCAGGTCGGGGTCGTGTTCGACGAGAGCTTCCTGTTCTCCGACTCGGTGCGCTCGAACATCGCGTACGGCCGGCCGGATGCGTCGCAGGCCGACATCGAGGCGGCGGCCCGCATCGCCCAGGCCGACGGGTTCATCGCCCGACTGCCGCGTGGCTACGACACCGTGGTGGGCGAGCGCGGGCTGAGCCTCTCCGGTGGGCAGCGCCAGCGCATCGCCCTGGCCAGGGCGATTCTCTACGACCCCCGCATTCTGATTCTCGACGATGCCACGAGCGCCATCGACGCGAAGACCGAAGAACTCATCCACGACGGGCTGCGCGACGCCCTCGGTACCCGCACGGTTCTGCTCATCGCGCACCGCGAATCGACGCTGCACCTGGCCGACCGCATCGTGGTTCTCGAACACGGGCGCGTCAGCGACAGCGGCAGCCACGACGAACTGCTCGAACGGAGCGCCACGTACCGCAGCCTGCTCTCGGGTCTCGACGACGACTCCGCTGCCGCTGCGGCGGGCGCCGCCGATGGGCGCATCGAGGTTCTGGCGGGGCTTGCCGCGCGCGACGAGATCCGCTCCGACGACGACACCGAACTCGGCGACGAGGCCCGCGACTCCCGCGCGGGGGCGGCCACCGGGGGTGGCGGGCCCGCGCTCACCGAGTCTGCGTGGCGGAAGCCCGGCGGCAGCGCAGCCCACGCCCACGCATCCGGCGGCGCGGCCGGCGGAGGCGGCAGCCTCGGTGCCGGGCTCGGCGGCGGTGGGGGTGGCCGCGGCGGTGGCCGCGGTGCGGTCTCGTTTCTCGCACCGACCCCCGAGCTGCTCGCCAGCGTGGCGGCGCTCGGGCCGGTCACCGATGTTCCCTCGCTCGACCTCGACCACGAGACCCGGCGTGATGCGCGCTTCAGCCTGGGGCGGCTGCTGAGGGAGTTCAAGCGTCCGCTCGCGTGCGGGCTCGTGCTGGTGGTCATCGACGCGGTGGCGGGGCTGCTCGGGCCGGTTCTGGTGAAGACCGGCATCGACAACGGCGTGCAGGCCGGCAGCGCGGCCGTGCTCTTCGGGGCATCCGCTCTCTATCTCATCGTGGTGCTCGCCGATCTGCTCGATCAGATCGCTTCGACCTTCGTCACCGGCCGCATCGCCCAGCGCGTGATGCTCTCGCTTCGCGTTCGCATCTGGTCGCAGCTGCAGCGCCTCTCACTCGACTACTACGAACGCGAGATGGCCGGGCGGGTGATGACCCGCATGACCACCGACGTCGACCAGTTCGAATCGCTCATTCAGAACGGGCTGCTCTCGGCGCTCGTCTCGGTGGTCACCTTCGTCGGGGTGGGGGTGGCGCTTCTCACGGTGAACCTCGAGCTCGGGCTCTGCACGCTCTCGGTCGTGATTCCGCTGGCCATCGCCACGGTCTGGTTTCGCAACCGGTCGTCGCGGCTGTACGACGAGTCGCGCGACCGCATCGCCGTGGTGAACGCCGACTTCCAAGAGAGTCTCTCCGGCGTGCGCGAGTCGCAGGCGTTCGTGCACGAGGCCGAGACCATGAAGCGCTTCCACGGCTTCGGGCGGCAGTACCTGCAGTCACGCGTGGCGGCGCAGAGGCTGGTGGCCACATACTTTCCGTTCGTCGGCTTTCTCTCGGGGGTGGCCGACGCCATCGTGCTCGGTGTGGGGGCCGGCCTCATTGCGAGCGGGCAGCTCACCTCGGGGGCGCTCATCGCGTTCATCCTGTACATCGACATGTTCTTCTCGCCGATTCAGCAGCTCTCGCAAGTGTTCGACTCATGGCAGCAGACCCGCGTTTCGGTGGGGCGCATCGCGCAACTCATGCAACTCGAGACGCTCACCCCCGCCGCTTCGAACCCGGTGAGCGCCGGGCGGCTCACCGGTTCCCTGGTGCTGTCGAACGTGCACTTCGCCTACCCCGCGGCCCCGGATGCCCGGCCGGGCTCCCCACGCCCCAAGACCGCCGCGCGGCGAGGCCCCGCCGACACCCGGGAGCTGGTCAGCGCCGACGCGGCCGTTCGCCGCCCACCCGAGGCGCTGCGCGGAATCGACCTCGTCATCGCCCCGCACGAGACGGTCGCACTCGTCGGGGAGACCGGCGCCGGCAAATCGACGGTCATGAAGCTGCTCGCCCGGTTCTATGACGTCGAATCCGGCGCGGTGCTGGTCGACGGACTCGATGTTCGCTCGCTCGACCTCGTGGCGTTCCGAAAGCAGCTCGGTTATGTTCCGCAGGAGGCGTTCCTCTTCACCGGGTCGGTGCGCGACAACATCGCGTACGGGCGCCCCGACGCGAGCGACGCCGACGTTGAGGCCGCTGCCCACGATGTGGGAGCGCACGAGTTCATCGTCGAGCTCGCGGGTGGGTACCTGCACGAGCTCAGCGAGCGGGGCCGGTCGCTGTCAGCGGGTCAGCGCCAGTTGATCGCGTTGGCGCGGGCGCAGCTGGTGGATCCGGCCATCCTGCTGCTCGACGAAGCGACCTCGAACCTCGACCTCGCCACCGAGGCGCGCGTCACGGCGGCCATGCAGCGGGTATCGGCCGGGCGCACCACTATCGTCATTGCGCACCGCCTGCAGACCGCGCGGGCCGCCGACCGCATCGCCGTGCTGCACGCCGGCCGCATCGCCGAGGTCGGATCGCACGACGACCTTCTCGCCGCCGGCGGCCGCTACGCCGCCATGTGGACCGCTTTCGTCTCAGCCGAGCGCGGCGCCGCCGCCTGAGCCGCCGCCGGCCCTCTCGATGACGGGGGCGAGGCGGGAGGCGGGGCGGGAGGGCCGGACGGGCGCGGGCCGGATGCGACGGGGGTCAGTACTGGGCGGGCCAGACGAAGG